>JBBQRY010000099.1:0-7363 GCA_038214335.1 Chthoniobacterales bacterium | reverse complement strand
CTCCTTCAGGAGCGGCTCATCGGGGCCGGTTTAGGCGAGGGCTTCTAGCCGTTTGACGATATCGGCTTTGCTAGAAACACCGACCGTTTGATCTTTCTTTTCGCCACCCTTAAAGAAGATGAGGGTGGGAATGCTCTTGATGCCGTATTTGCTCGCCACGCTGGGGCAGTCATCGACGTTGACTTTGGCGACTGTGAATTTATCGACATTTTCAGCGGCGATTTGCTCGACCACTGGGGTAAGCATCCGGCAGGGAGCACACCATGTGGCCCAGAAGTCCACAAGGATTGGGGTGGTTGCGCTGCTGATGAAGGACTCAAAATTTGAGTCGGTGAGCTCTGTGACGTTAGGACTGGACATAATACGTTGGTTTCTCAGCGAGGGAATGGCGATGGCTTAGGCGATGAAAATCAGCACCTGTGCGGCCAGTGACGCAAGGGCGATGAGCAAAGCGGCGATGCCGATGATGGGACTGAGATCCTCGGTAGCAGAGGTTTCCGTTGGGGCGATCGTGATGGCGGCACCGGAGACAGACTTCGGTGTGGACGCATCTCTGCGAATTTGGACCGTAGCCTGCGGCTTGCCTGTGGCGCTGGAAGGAGGTGCTTGAATTTTTGCGGTCTCCTTCTTGGACTCACCGCTAATCGGAGCCGGAGCAACGGGCTTGATCGGTGCAATGGGCGCAATGGGCGCAATGGGCGCTCTCGGAGCAACCCCAGCAGGTGGAGTGGGAGCCGTAGGGGCCATCGTGGGGGGCTTGGGTGCCGAGGGGGGTGGCACTGGTCCCGCCGAAGGAGGCTTGGGCGCAGCGGGCATAGCTGGAGGAACCACCGGACCGACTGTGGATGGCTTTGGAATCGAAGGCATTGCCGGTGGTGCTGTGGGCGGCTTGGGAATGGATGGAGCAGCCGATGGTGGCTTGAGTCCCATAGGAGCAGCAGGGGCGCCGCCGGGCACGGGAACCGGTTTGGGTGGGAGGTTGATCATTGCCGTTTCCCTTGGGCTAGAGGCGACGGGTGATCCGTCGCGACGGGCAGGGAGAACGATTCTAACGGTTTCCTTTTTTGGTTCGGCCATATTCTGTTCGGAGTGGGTTAAAGGCGGCTTGATTGCAGCGGAACGAGATATTCACAAAATTTGCGCAGGGTGTCAATCCTTCCGCGCAAAATTGTTGCATGATTTTTTTGACAGCGCGAGAAGCCGGTTTTGCTCACGATTCATCACGGTGGAATCCGCTTCGTTAAGATCATCGACTCCTGCGAGATGCAGAAGTCCGTGAATCCCGTAAAGCGCGATTTCTGAGGTGACATCGAGTCCGAATTCCGAGGCGCGTTCCGCCGCAATTTCGGCGCAGAGAATGAGCTCTCCATAAGGAAAGGTAATGACGTCCGTCGCGCCCCGGATGCCAAGAAATTCGCGGTGAATCCTAGCCATGGTGCGACGTGAGACGACCGTGCAGGAGATCTCGGGGAGATGAGGAAGCGGTCCACCGAACTTTGCCGCGAGCTCAAGGCAATGAGGCAGGGCGTTGGCAATGAGTGTGGTCGCACGGGAATGATCGTAAGCGATGGTGCGCTGGCGGGATGCAACGATCAAGCCGGGAATAGGAACGAGGAGGGAAGAAAAATCCAATGACTTATTCGCGGTTTCTGCGGTTACTCGGTTCAAAGTTTGGCTGGCTTCGAAATCGGGGACAGCTAGGCGACGAATTTTTCTTCGCGTTTTTCAGCGGCTCCGGGTTCATCACGTTTCGGATAGGCGATGCGGGCGTGGAGCATGTTCACGAGAGTGAAGCGGAAGGACTCGGCGGCGCGGTAAATTTCGGCGAGTGTGAGAGGAGATTCATCGAGTTGATGTTCGGAGATGCGGGCTTCGACGATGTCATTGACGAGATCTTCGATGCGTTGCGGGGTGGCGCGGTCAAGGCTGCGCGAGGCGCTTTCGATGGAATCCGCCAAGCTGACAATGGCGATTTCTTTGGAGCAGGGGCGGGGGCCCGGATACCGGAAACTTTCCTCGCTGACCTCCGGGATGTCGTCCTCGCGCATGTTCATGATCTTCCCGCCGAGGCGGGCATCGTCCTGCTGTTGGATGGCGCGTTTAAAGAAATACGCCACGAGCGACGTGCCATGGTGTTGGCAGATGGTATCCGTGATTTCGCTATTGAGGCGGTGCTTGAGGGCGAGATCGACGCCCTCTTTCACATGGGCGATGATGATGAGCGCGCTCATCGTCGGGGTGAGGTCGTCGTGCGGATTGTGTCCGGGCGCTATGTTTTCGCTGAAGTAGTCGGGCTTCACGAGCTTGCCGATGTCGTGAAAATACGAGCAGACGCGACAGATGGTGGGATTGGCGCCGACGGCTTCGGCGGCGGCTTCGGCGAGGTTGGCCACTGCGAGGCTGTGGTGGTAGGTGCCGGGCGCTTCCATGCTGAGGCGGCGGAGGATCGGGTGGTTGAGGTCGCTCATTTCCAGCCAAGAAATATCCGTGGTGATCTTGAAGATGTGTTCGAGCATCGGGAGGATACCGCTCACAATGATCGCCGTGCCGATGCCAGTGGCAATGGCCGCAACGCTCTGGAGTCCGATCATTCGCCAATCCGTCTGTCCCGGAGCCTCCCAAATCACCGGCCCAATCTGCCCGAAAGCGGCGGCCAGAATCCATGTGCCAATCCCGACATAAACCCCCGCGCGGATCAGACGGCTGCGGCGGCGAACCTGAAGCGTCACATAGACGGCAATGAATCCGGTGATGAGCGAAATGACGAGAAAGACGGGATCGATGCGGCCAACGAGGAGCGATCCCCAGAGGCTCGCAAAGACTGCGGCGTAGAGTCCGTGGTTACGTCCGAGAAGGACTGAGAGCACCAGCGGCGCGAAGGCATAAGGGACCAGCAGCGGAGCCAACTGGAGATCAATGTTCCCCGCCGCCGCCTGCATGAGGGTCAGTTTGATGGCGATGAGCTGGATAAAAAAGACACCGAGCAGAAGCCCAAGGCGCGAGTTCACCGCGAGGGTCTCGGGATGGTTGATCCAAAGCTGCGTGATCGCCGTGACTAAAATCAGCAGGCATAACAGAAATTTTTTGGCGGGCTCATCCTGTTGGCCTGTAAAAATCAGGACTGCGAGGCCCACGATGAACGCGGCGAGGAGGATCGTGCGGATCAGCCAACCGGATTGCAAGGACTCCGCAAATTCGTTCTGGGCGACCGTGCGACGACGTTTGCCGCAGTCGAGTCCTTTGCCGACGAGGCGGCGTCTTTTAAAAAATTTCCACATGGGTTAGATTCGGCTTTCTTTCGCGCCGCGGTGCTCCTTGTAGGCAAGAATGATCGCCTGCACAAGAGGATGTCGCACAACATCCTGCTCGCTGAAGAGTTGAATGGCAATGCCCGGAACTTCGCGGAGGGCCTCGACCGCTTCGATGAGGCCGCTGAGTTTATTGCGTGGCAGGTCTATCTGCGTGCGGTCACCAGTGACCACGCAACGCGACCCCTCACCTAGCCGGGTCAGAAACATAAACATCTGCTCGGCGGTCGTGTTCTGGGCTTCGTCCAGGATCACGAAGGAATTCGACAGCGTGCGTCCCCGCATGTAGGCCAGCGGCGCAATCTCAATGATCCCGCGATCCATGAATTTCTGAATTTCTTCGACCTCCAGCATGTCGTGCAACGCGTCGTAGAGCGGGCGCAAATAGGGAAGGATTTTTTCTTGGAGGTCACCGGGAAGGAAGCCGAGTGCCTCGCCGGCTTCCACGGCGGGACGGGTGAGAACAATCCGGCTGACTTTTTCCTGTTTGAGCGCCGCGACGGCCACGGCCACCGCGAGATAGGTTTTGCCGGTTCCCGCCGGTCCAACCCCAAACGTGATGTCGTGGGATTGAATGGCCGCCAGATAGTCTTTCTGGCCTGCGGTCTTGGGGACAATCGGCGGCTTGCGCGGCGAGCATTGGATGCGGGTGCCGGTGAGTTGGCCAAGGCCGTTGCGAGCTGGATCTGCCGATGTCACGGCATTGATGGCCACTTCGAGCTCATGCCGCTTGATCGCGACTCCACGATGAACGGCTTCCTGGAGCTGGTCCATCACCCCACGGGCGCGGGCAAGGTTTTCGCCTTCGCCTTCTATTCGCATCCATCCATCACGCGTCGTGACCCGGACATTCAGGCGGGATTCCAACTCCCGGAGCAGTTTTTCATCGCCACCATAAACGGCATGGAGAGCGCGCGCGTTATCAAATTCCAGCGTGAAATTCTCCATGAGGAGTTACTTGTAGGCGTAAACAACCGCCCACCCGGTGCGCTCCTGTGAAGACTTCTCCACCGTAATGATGGCGTAGTAGGTGCCGGTCTTTGGGGGGGAGATTTTGGCTCCCGCAAAGCGTCCTTTTTGCCAGGCCTCGGACTCTGCAAGTTTCCCCTGCGAGTCATAGAGGTGCAGGGTGATGACCGCTCCCTTCACATCGGTGCCGAGGAGGAACCAGTATTCGTTGCCTTTGAAAAGTTGCGCCGTGACCGCTTGTTGGTCCTTCACACCAAGGTCGCCGCCCCAGCCATCCTCGCGCACGCTGAACCCCTTTTTGACATAGGGGTCGGCAGCTTCGTGTGCGAAGGACAGCGCGTCGTTCACGTAGGCAAAGACCGGCGCAAGGACTGCTGCGGAGAGAAGAACGATGAGAATTTTTTTGGTCATCGGATTAGTCTCCATTGGAAGTGATGGCCGACACAGCGTCGCTGGTCAGCTTGTTGATGCGTTGCACGTTTTCCACAGAAATTTTTGATCCATCATCCTTGCCGATGAGGGGGCGGATTCCGGCTAGTGTCTTGCGCACTTTGACGACGAGTTCCTCGCGTCCGAGCCTCGAGCGGAGGCCTTCGAGGCGTTTGGAAAAATTCGAGAGCAACTGGGGCTGGTAAAGAAGCTCTGCACCATCCGGGGAGTAGTTTTTCGAGACGATGGAAGTGAGAACCTGGGTGCCTCGCAACCAGCCACCAATACTCACAAGCTGCGCAAGCTCGTCGTCCCCGAGCTCCTCCATCGCCGCACGCACATCATGGAGTGCCCCATCGAACTCCCGGCGCACCGCCTTCCAATCCTTGGCTTCCGCCTTTTCGGTGATGCTCTTGCTGCGCGTGATGACCGCTTTGCGCACGTTGATCGCCTCGGCCAGCACGAGCACTTCCTTTCCAATCTCTTTGACCTTTTCAGAGTCCTCCGCTTCGACCGCAATGAACCCCTCCGCAATCACCGTGCCAAGCAGCAGAGCCACCTGCGCACGGTTGCCAGTATTGCGTCCGAGCGAACTCCGCACCTCCGAGCGCCAGTTCGGAGTGCCCAGCTTGTCGAGCACCGCAAAAATCTCGCTGGGCACGGGAACCACGACATTTTCCACCTCAGCGGCGGGAAATCTCGACAGGTCAATCGTGTCGGGAGCTGGTTGAGCCGCGCCGGAATGCGTCGCCGCCAGGCACAGGAGAGCCAGAAATTGAGGAATCTTCTTGGTCATGGAAAATTTGAGTTTTTTCGTCGGTCCGAAGCCGATACAGTCCCGTGAACATGCGATGAATCTTTCCAGATTACAACATCTTCTTGAAGAAGCGGCCAACCGCAGGATCCTTGTCATTGGCGACGTGATGCTCGACGAATTCGTTTGGGGCCGGGTTTCACGGATTTCGCCGGAGGCTCCCGTGCCGGTCGTCGAGGTGCAGGCGGAGTCGTCTTATCCGGGCGGCGCAGCCAATGTGGCCCGCAACCTGCGTCCCTTTTGCGCGGGGGTCCTACTCTGCGGGGCGGTGGGGGAGGATTCGTTTGCGGGGACGCTTCGCCAGCTTCTTTCGGAGGAAGGCATCGAAACCGACGCGCTGGTCGCGACACCGGACATTCCGACGATTGTCAAAACCCGAATCATTGCCCGTCAGCAACAGGTCGTGCGGGTGGACCGCGAAAAAAAACGCGGACCGATTCCCGAGATCACCGACCGCGCGGTGCGGATCGTCGAGGAGCACATCGCCTCGGTGGATGGCGTGATCCTTGAGGACTACGGCAAAGGGTTTCTCTGCCAGTCGCTGAAGGACCGGGTTTGCGAACTCGCCGCCAAGCATGGAAAATTTCTCACCGCCGATCCGAACCCCGGCAATAAGCTGGACTGGAGCAATGTCGCGCTCCTCAAGCCGAATCGCTCGGAGGCCTTTGCCATGGTCGGCGTGCTCGATCCGGGCGCAACGGAGGATCCGCTCAAGGATGCTGCGCTGCACGAGGTGGGCGCAATTTTGCTAAAAAATTGGAATCTCACCGGTCTGCTCATCACGCTGGGCGAGCATGGAATGATCCTGTTCCAGAAGGATGCGGTTCCGTATCACACGCCCACCAAGGCCCGCGAAGTCTTCGACGTATCCGGTGCGGGCGACACGGCCATTGCCCTCTACACGCTGGCCATTTGTGCCGGAGCCACCCCGCCCGAAGCCGCAGAAATCTCAAATCATGCCAGCGGGGTCGTGGTGGCCAAACTCGGCACCGCGACTCTCGCAGCGGAGGAATTGGTAGCCAGTTTCCAGCAGCATGGCAAATAGACGCGCTGTCTTTTTCGACCGGGATGGCACCCTCATGGAAGAGGTGCATTATTGCAACGACCCCGCCACAGTCCGCGCCTTCCCCGCAGCCGCCGCCAGCCTCGCACGCTTGCGCGAAGCTGGCTGGCTGGTCGTCATCATCACCAACCAAAGCGGCCTCGCCTCGGGAAAAATCCAACCTGCCCAATACGAGGCCGTCGAAGCCGAACTCGACCGCCAGCTCGGCGGTCAGGTCGATGCCGTTTATTTCTGTCCCGATCCCTCCCACTCCCCCACCCCGCGCCGCAAGCCGGGCATCGGAATGATCGAAGAAGCCGTGCGGGACCATGGGATCGACCTCACTCGCTCATGGATGGCCGGCGACAAGGATATCGATATCGCCTGCGGACGCGCCGCCGGCTGCCGCACGATCCTTGTCCGCACCGGCTACGGCAACCGCACGAACCCAGCACTCGCCGACTTCGTTGCCGATGAGATCGGCGCGGCGGTGGATTTGATTTTCACATCCGACCAACCCATCTGACCCCACCTCCGATGCCACGCAGTGCCATCATCATTCCCGCCCGCTGGAGCTCCACGCGATTTCCGGGCAAACCCCTCCACCTCCTCGCAGGCAAACCCCTCATCCAACACGTCTGGGAGCGCTGTCTGGAAATTCCGGGGGCGGACCGTGTGATCGTGGCGACCGATGATGATCGCATTCTGGAAGCAGCGTTTGCCTTCGGAGCAGAGGTTGCCCTCACATCCGCCAAACATCCCAGCGGGACAGACCGCGTCGCCGAAGTCGCCAAGAACCTT
>JBBQRY010000098.1:0-7419 GCA_038214335.1 Chthoniobacterales bacterium | reverse complement strand
GTTTCTGTTGCCTGTTCATGGCCGATAAATCAGGATGTCGGCGGTTTCCTTGCGGTTGCCGCCCCAGTCGGCGGTGACTTTCAATTTCCAGAGTCCGTTGACGGGAACGCCATTCGTGGTTTGGGCTTCGAACCGCTCCATTGTTTCTTCCACGCGCACGCCATTGTTGTCGCGGGCGTCGATGGTTCGGCTGCCGGAGAGCGGTGGATCGCTCATCGCCGCCGCCAGACGGGATTCCAGCACGATGCGGGCCAGCGCGCGCTCGCGGGCTTCAAAGGCCGAGACCACCGCGCTCTCAAGCGCAATCGCCAGCCCGGTAACCGCGATGGCGAAAACCCCTAGGGCGATCAGCACCTCGAACAACGTGAAAGCCGAAGACGATTTCGGGGGGTTATTCATCGAGAACCAGTCCGGTGAGAGGGTCGAAGGCGAGCTCCATGGTGGTATCGGGGCCGCGCAGCTCGAAGGTGATCGGCTCGCTGATCCCCGCGCCGTTGAATGACCACTTTTCTTTTTTCTCCGGCTTGCGGAATTTGGATTCCGTCATACGCCGGATGCCCAGCCTCCACCCCTGTGGGAGTCGGACTGCGGGCACGGATTCCATGGCGGGCTCGATGCCGTTGGTGAGGATCAGGATTTGGCGGGACTCCCCTTTTTCGACCGCGCTGGCGCGCACTTCGCGAACGGCCAGCGCCATGGCATCGGCAGCTTCTTCTCCGGGAGATTTGGCAAATGACTGGGCGAATTGCGGAATTGTGATGCCGAGCAGCACCGCAATAACGCCAATCGCCAAAAGCACCTCCAGCAGGGGGTAGGCGCGGGCGCTCCGGTCCTCGCTTCGCTCGGGACAATGCCCGCCACGCTTGGCGGGCGTGCTTCCGCCGAAGGCGGCCGGAGGCGGGGCGCCCTCGCCCTGCTCCCCGCCAAGCATGGTGCCCGCATTAGTTAGCCGGTGGAGCATCCTCTTTCCCAATGTCGTCGCCGCCTTCTTTTCCATCGGGACCAAAGGAATACAAATCAAAGCCGCTGGGATTGAGTTTGCCGGGGTTGCGATAGACATATTCCGCACCCCAAGGATCCAGCGGCATGGATTTCATGAGTTGTTTCCACTTCCGCGGCTTGGGGTCCGTGGTCGGCATCTGAACCAACGCCTTCAAACCCTGTTCGGTCGTGGGCTTGCGGTAGTTCAGCATTTCATACGTGCGAAGCTGCATTGAAATCGCCTGCACATCGCTCTCGACCCGCTGCTCTTTTGCCACATCCAAATTGCCCACCAGCATGTAAATTGCAGAGCTGACCAGCACCGCAATGATGCCCAAAACGAGCATGATCTCAAACAACGTGTAACCGCGCGAAAGGGGAAAAGCAGGAGAGGGTCGTTTCACAATCCGAATCCTTGCAGAGAATCCGCCTCTCATCAAGCTGCGGTTTTTTTTCGCGATCCGCGCCGCAGCAAATGGGGGACGCGATGAAAAGTGGTTGAGATTCCGGATTGAGTGGGCGTCTCGCCCGCCGGTTGCGTCGTCCCGACGGAACGAACGTTTTCCGTGCCGGTGGGAACATTTCCGGTGACACTCAAAAGGCCGCGACGCAAGATGCCGCGCTAGGCGCGCTGGATGCCCGCTATACCCGGGAATACCCCATCCTTACCCACTTCCAATCACACCCATCGGCAGCCTCAGTGACCGGATTTGAAGAGCTTCTTGTATTCTCCGAAGCCCTCTTTTTCGAGATCTTCGACGGGCACAAAGCGGAGCGCGGCGGAGTTGATGCAGTAGCGCAGGCCCGTGGGCGTCGGGCCGTCCGTGAAGAGGTGTCCGAGGTGGGAGTCGCCTTTCACGGATCGCACTTCTGTGCGTTTCATTCCGGCCGATTCGTCGGACTTTTCGGCAATGGCGGCCTCGTCAATGGTCCGGGTGAAACTTGGCCACCCCGTGCCGGAGTCGAATTTGTCCTTCGAGCTGAAAAGCGGCTCACCGGAGACGATGCAGACGTAAATTCCGTCTCGATGGTTGTCCCAGAAGGCGTTGTCAAAGGCAGGTTCCGTGCCGCACTGGGCGGTCACATATTTTTGAATCGGAGTAAGCACAGGTTGGTTGGTATCGCCGGCCATCGCGATGGTGACGGATGCCGTCAGAATGGCCGACAGGATGAGTTTCATACGGAACCCTTGCACAGGAGTTCTTCGTGCGCCAATGGAATCACGTAATTTGAAACTCTACGAAAGCGGCTAAAGTGCGCGGGCTGAGGGTGGCGGAGACAAGAACCGAAGTGTCGGTGTAGTGGATATTGTGGATCACTGCCTCGCGGTGGAGCTTGGCAAGGAGGTCGGATCGCTCGGGCGGAAGTTCGAGTTCCACCGGACGGGTGCCCCCGGCCACCAAGACCGCCAGCCGGGACAGCAACTCATCGAGTCCTTCGCCAGAGTGCACAGAAACGAAGACCGCATCGGGAAACTCGTGCCGCAGGAGCACCCGCGTCGAGGGATCGGTGACGCGGTCCATTTTGTTGATGACAATGATCGTCTGGAGGGAATCCGCACCGAGGTTGCGCAGGACCTCGCAGGTGGTTTTGTAAAACTCGGAGACCCGCGGATGCGAGGCATCGAGCACATGGATCAAAAAGTCGGACAAGGCCGCTTCCTCCATCGTCGCGTTGAATGCCTCGACGAGCTGGTGCGGAAGCTTGCGCACAAATCCGACCGTGTCAGTGAGAAGAAGCGGTTGCTTGTTGGGCAGCGCGACCTTGCGGGTGGTCGTGTCGAGGGTCGCAAACAGCTTGTCCTCGACAAGCACGTCGGCACCGGTGAGCCGCCGCAGGAGCGAGGACTTGCCGGCATTCGTGTAGCCGACAATCGCCGCATTGGGGACCGGCGTGCGCTTGCGGTCTTTGCGCTGGGTGGCGCGCGCACGGCGGACCATCACCAGTTCTTTTTTCAGCCGTTCGATGGAGGTGCGGATGGCGCGCTTATCTTGTTCGAGCTGGCTTTCGCCCTCGCCTTTGGCGCCGATCCCGCCGCCCTGCTGGCCAAGGTGACTCCAGGCCCGCGTGAGGCGCGGCAGCGAGTAGTCCAGGCGTGCCAGATCGACCTGGATCCGGGCCTCACGCGTGCGGGCACGGAGTCCGAAAATATCTAAAATAATTTCCTGCCGATCTGCGACCGTGACCCCCGTGAGTTCCTCCCAATTGCGCTGTTGAGCGGGCGTGAGTTCATTGTCAAAGATGATGACATCGCACGAGTGCTCTTTGATCACGTCGGCCATCTCTTGCGCCTTGCCCGAGCCCATGAGATACCGGGCATGGGATTCGCGGTGGTGAACAAGCCGCCGCTCGATCACCGGAATACCCAGCGTGCGGACGAGCTCACCCAATTCTTCAAGAAGATCCTCCGCGAGTGCCCGGCCTGCGGGGTCCGTATACGCCCCTACCAGTAAGGCCCGATCGACCATTTTCTCGCGCGGTTTGATGTCAATCATCGGAAATTATTTCCAGGCGAGAATCCCCTTGGCCCATGCCCAGACGAGTCCCTCGACAAGAAGAAGCAGGAAGACCATGAGCGCCAAAAAGGCCGAGAACGGAAGTTTGAGGAAGGCTGCGGCAAACGGCATCAGAAAAATCGTCTCTACGTCAAAGATCAGGAACACCAGCGCGTAAAGGTAGTAGTGGGACTGAAATTGCACGCGGGCCGGTCCGATGGACTCAATGCCGCATTCGTAGCTGCTCTGTTTGTCATGTCCGGGTTTGGCGGGTGTGAACAGCCTGGCCCACCCCCACGCCATCGCCAGCGGGATGAGCGGGAACACCATTGCGATGCCAAGGAAAATGATGAGGAAGAGGTAGTCGCTGGACATGGGAATCAATGCTCGGGAGCCACGGCTACGACCGTTGGAGTCCGAGGACTCAGCCGATTGAGAAGGAGGTTGGGTGCCACGCCGAGACCGAGCACAATGACGGCCAGCACTAGCACCATAGCAGAAGAGGCGCGTGCGCCGGATGTCGCGCCGACTTCCGAAGATGGCAGCACAAAAGCGTGCTTGAGAACGATCAGGTAGTAGTAAAGCGAGACGGCATTCAGAGCGATGGCCAGCACGACGAGCCAGAGAAGGGACGGATTCCGAAGCGCTTCGGAGAACAGGAAAAACTTGCCAAAGAATCCTGCTAAGGGAGGGATTCCGGCCAGCGAGAGGAGAAACACGAGCAGGCAGAGCGCAAGGACTGGTGAGGATTTGACGAGTCCATTGAAATCTTCAAGGCGGGATCCGCCGCGCCGGGATTCCACAATGCTCACGACTCCGAACGCTCCGGCCGTGGTCAACGCATAAACGATCACGTAAAAAAGAACCGCCGCCAAGGATTCCGCCCGCGCTGATGCCAGCCCGAGCAAAAGATAGCCGCCATGCGCAATGGCTGAGTAGGCGAGCAGCCGTTTCACGTTGGACTGCACGAGGGCCGACAGATTTCCGAGCACCATGGATCCGGCAGCCATCAGCGCCAGCACCGGCGCCCAACCCGGCAGGAACTCGCCCCATCCGGCCGATCCGGCCCAGTGCCCAAATCCTGAGTCGAGAAGTTTCACCAGAATAAATATCCCTGCCACCTTGGAACCCGAAGCAATGAGCGCGGCCGTGGGTGTCGGAGCACCCTCATAGACATCCGGTGCCCAGAGCTGAAAAGGAACCGCCGCCACTTTGAATGCGAACCCGGCCAGCGTAAGAACGATTCCCAGCGTCAGCAGAGGATCCGCCTTCGCAGCAGAAATTGTCCGTAAATCCAGCGATCCCGACACCCCATAAATCAAGCTCAACCCGTAAAGTAGAAACGCCGCCGACACGCTGCCGATGAGAAAGTATTTCAGCGCCGCCTCGGCAGACGACCGCTCGGATTTCTGAAATCCGGCCAGCACATAAAGCGGAATACTCGTCAGCTCCAGCGCGAGAAAAATCATGAGCAAATTGCTGGTCGCGCAAAGTAGAAGCATCCCGACCGTGGAAAACAGAATCAGTGCCACGCCTTCCGCAAAGTGCCGCGCCGGAAATGTGTCCGCCGTGAAAATCACCGCAACCAGCGCCAACGCCAGAATCACCACCCGAAAAACTTGTGCGGTGGAATCCAACGAAATCATCCCCCTCCAAAATTCGCCAACCACCGGAAGTCCCAGAATCGCAGCGCAGGCTGCCACCAACCCGCTCACGGCAACCGCCGCCAAGATCCCCCGGACCGCGGTGCGCGACTCCAAGCCCAGCCCCAACACTGCAAGAGCAGTGAAAACAAGAATCATTTCAGGCAAAAGGGCAAATGTCATAAATAACCTGCGTGAAGCAAAGCGCGGATCGAATCCGGGCACCTTCCAGCACACAACAGGGAACCGAAAACATTAGAGATCCGCCGCCACCTTTCGCAACTCAAAAGACATGAAAAAAACGAAGTCGCGCAGAGAATTCTTCTGGAAGCACTACACCGGGAGGAGGCGCTTTTTCTTCCAGACGCCGAGAGGGCGGCCCTGGTTTCGGTTTTCCACCAGAGCGGGAACGCCCTCGTGAATGCGGCAGGCAGCGGTTGGGAAAGGTTCGCACCAATCGATGGCGTCGCGTGCGAAGAATGGGGTGATGACCCCATGCGCGTTTTAGGTCGGGAGGTGGGAGAGTATCCTTGATTATCTTGATATGCCACCGGTTAGCACCGACAATGGTGGCCAAATTTTTTATTCATGCCTGACTTACCGATCTCCATTCCACCACCTGACAAACGCGAAGGCATTGCCATCATTGGAATGGGATGCCGCTTTCCGGGGGGGGTGAATGATGCGGGGGCTTTTTGGAAGCTGCTTATTGAAGGGCGTGAGGGCGTTTGTGATGTGCCTGCGGATCGCTGGAATGTGGAGCGTTTTTTTGATGCCGAGCCGGGGTTGACTGGGAAGTCGATTGCCAAGCGTGGTGGGTTTTTGGATGCGATTGATCAATTTGATCCGCAATTTTTTGGCATCTCTCCCCGCGAAGCTCCTTTCATTGACCCCCAACAGCGGCTCGTCCTCGAGACCGCATGGGAAGCCATTGAGGACGCGGGAATGATTCTGGATTTTGATCAGGGCACGGACATCGGCGTGTTTGTTGGCATCTCCCACAATGATTATCAGGGCCTGCAACACACCCCCACCGATCGCGTCGGCATCAGCTCCCACACGCCCATTGGCAGTGCGCATAGCATCGCGGCCAACCGGATTTCTTATTGCCTGAATCTGAGCGGACCAAGCATCGCGATGGACACGGCTTGCTCCTCGGCTCTCACCGCCGTTCACGCCGCCTGTGAACACCTTCATGCGGGCCGCTGCCGGGCCGCTCTGGCCGGGGGGGTCACCGTCATGATCACGCCGGATGGATTTATCGGCTTTTCGCAGGCCGGGATGTTATCTCCTGAGGGAAAATGCAAGGCGTTTGATGCCTCCGCCAATGGCTTTGTGCGTGGAGAAGGGGCCGGGATGGTTCTCCTGAAGCGGCTCTCCGACGCCGTAGCCGATGGGGATCCCATTCATGCCGTCATTCTTGGTTCATCCGTGAATCAAGACGGGCACACGAATGGCATCTCTCTTCCCAGCCCGGAGGCCCAAGCGCGGCTGGTGCGCGAGGCCTGTGTGAATGCCGGGGTGGAGCCATCGCAGATCGGCTTCGTGGAGGCTCATGGGACAGGCACCGCCGTGGGCGATCCGATTGAGGCCACCGCTTTGGGCGAGGCACTCTGTGCCGATCGTTCAGCGGACGAACCTCTTCTCGTCGGTTCGGTGAAAACCAACCTTGGCCATCTCGAAACGGCCTCGGGTATTGCCGGCTTGATCAAGACGGTCCTAGCCCTCAAGCACAAACAAATCCCGCCGAGTCTTCACTTCCAAACCCCCAACCCGCACATTGATTTTGAGGCTTTGAAGCTGCGTGTTCCGGTGGTCATGGAGCCATTTCCTGCCAAGCCTGGCTCCCCTCGCATCGCCGGGGTGAACTCCTTCGGATTTGGTGGGGCAAATGCCCACATCATTGTGGCAGAAGTGCCGGACAGTGTTTCAGCACGGAGTGATGCGCCGTCCGTCGGCGAAATATCTTCGGCTGAGCGGGCTTGGCCCATCATGATTTCGGCGCGCTCGGAGGCTGCGCTTCAGCTTTCCGCGTCACAACTCGGTCATTGGATGGAGAACCAATCCATGAGGAATGGGAGCTCTCCTCATCTCGAAGATCTGACCTATTCCCTCGGAGCCCGTCGCAATCACCACTCTCACCGTTTCACGATCGCCTCCTGCTCCGTGGCGGAGGTTTCTGAAGAACTTGCGGCGTTCTCAAAAGGCGAACCAACAACGAAGGCCCGCGTGTCCTTCACACCCCGGCGGGAACATGCGCCGCGTGTGGGCTTTGTGATGAGCGGGCAAGGCACGCAGGC
>JBBQRY010000097.1:0-7449 GCA_038214335.1 Chthoniobacterales bacterium | reverse complement strand
GGCATGAGCTCTGGCGCAATGCTTTTCCAGCCGCACCACGCGCCCGTGCGTCCGAGTCCGCACTGTACCTCATCAAATAAAAGCAACAACCCGCGTTCGTCGCAGAGTTTCCGCAGGCCCACCAGAAATGCCTCACGGGCCACATGGATGCCGCCCTCGCCCTGCACGGGTTCGACAAGGATCGCGACCGTCTCCGGCGCCACCGCTGCAGCGACCGCATCCAGATCTCCGAAAGGCAGATGTCGAAATCCCTCCACCAGCGGACCGAATCCGGTTTTCACTTTTTTCTGACCTGTCGCAGAGATTCCGGCCATCGTGCGTCCGTGAAATGATCCCTCGAAAGTCAGGATCTCATGCCGTTCGGTCGTGCTGCCGAACCGACGCGCCAGCTTGATGAGGCCTTCGTTGGCCTCGGCTCCGCTGTTGCAAAAAAACACTTTGCCCGGACCCGTGATGGCAACGAGCCGCTCCGCGAGTTCGGCCTGAGGTCCGGTGCGATAAAGATTGGACGTATGCACAAGCGTCGAGGCTTGCCGCGAAATGGCGTCGGTCACCTCTGGATGCGCATGCCCGAGCGAACACACCGCGATGCCCGCGCCGAAATCCAAGTATTCCCGTCCTGCGAAATCCCAAACCCGACACCCTGCGCCACGCGCAAGGTCGAGATCGAAGCGCCCATAAGTTGGGATCACAAAATCCCGGTATTTTTCCTCCAATGTTGACATCCTTCCACCCTATGTCATGCCGACGCCCGATGATGAGAAAAAAATGGGGCCAACCCTGACAAAGTCGGGTATTTTTTTTGGGTGTCCTAATCCGCCTCAAACTGGCTCATGACGCGGAGGAGTCGGGAGCGTTCTTCGATTTGTTTGGCATCGACAGTTTTGAGGCGTTCGAGGCTGAAGGCTTCGACGTTGAAGCTGGCCAGAACGGTGCCGAAGACAATCGCGCGGCGCAGCGCATTGAAGTCAACGGGTGCCGAGTCGGCTTCGCGGGCTAAGACGCCTGCGAGTCCCCCTGCAAACGTGTCGCCCGCTCCGGTTGGATCGTGCAGATCTTCCAGCGGGAAAGCTGGGCAACTGAAAAACTCACCACTTTTTGCGAAGAGGAGGCATCCGTGTTCGCCTTTTTTTATCGCCACGAATTGGGGTCCGAGTGCGAGGATTTCGCGAGCGGCTTTGACGAGATTTGTCTGCTTCGTGAACTGG
The DNA here is from genome assembly GCA_038214335.1 of Chthoniobacterales bacterium. GTDB lineage: Bacteria > Verrucomicrobiota > Verrucomicrobiia > Chthoniobacterales > Terrimicrobiaceae > QYQL01. The sequence goes on along the minus strand of JBBQRY010000097.1, from coordinate 6,241 downwards.
CGGGCTTCTCCATCGTTGAGGATGAGCATGTCAATACGACCCAGAAGGCGCGTGAGCGAATCCTTCGCAATATCGATCCAGAGGTCCATCGTGTCGGCGATGACGAAGTGCGGATTTTTCACCTGATCGAGCACATGGTGCTGGAGGTCGGGCGCGATATTTGCCAGCAGGACGACGGGCGAGGATTTGTAGGAATCCGGGAGCGTTGGGGTGAAGTGCTCAAAGACATTGAGCGCCACCGAACGGGTCTCGCGGCTGTTCATGTCCCAGAGGTATTCGCCGGACCAGCGGAACGTCTTACCGGGCACAATCTGAAGGCCTTCGAGATCAATACGGCGGCTGCTCAGCAGGTCGATATGCTCTTTTGGAAAATCCTCTCCCACAATCCCGACAAGATTGACGGGACTGAAGTAAGACGCTGCATAAGCACTGTAGGAAGCCGAGCCGCCAAGGAGGTTCGGATGTTCCTCCAGCGGGGTTTTGATGTCATCCAGCGCGATGGAACCAACGATGAGAACGGACATCAGATCGATTTGCAGAATTCTTCGATGCGATCGAGACCGGTCTTGATGACATCAAGGCTGGTGGCGTAGCTGAGGCGCACTGTGCGGTCGTCTCCAAAGGCGATGCCTGGGACAATGGCGACGTTGGCTTTGCTGAGGAGGCGGTCCGCAAAATTCTGCGATTTGAGGCCGAGTCCGCTCACATTAGCGAGCACGTAGAAGGCACCGAGTGGGCGCACGGCCTTGATGCCGGAGATGCTGTTCAGGCGCTCCAACATATACTGACGGCGGATGTCGAACTCGTCGCGCATGTCGATCACGCACTGCTGGTCTCCGGTGAGCGCCGCAAGGCCGCCGTATTGCGAGAACGAACAGGGATTCGAGGTCATGTGGCTCTGCATGGAGTCAATCACTTTAGCAAGAGGCGCGGGAGCGGCGAGGTAACCCAAGCGCCATCCGGTCATGGCATAAGCTTTGCTGAATCCGTTGACCGTGATCGTGAGGTCGTAGGCTTCCGGAGTGAGCGAGGCAATGCTGACGTGCTCGGCGCCGTCGTATGTGAGCTTCTCGTAAATCTCGTCGGAGAGGATGTAGATATCTTCCTCGGCGGCCACTTCGGAGATGCCGCGGAGTTCTTCGCGGGAATAAACCGAGCCGGTCGGATTGCCGGGCGAGTTGATGATGACCATTTTTGTGCAGGGGGTCATCGCATTCTCGAATTCCTCGGGAGTCATCTTCCAGTCGTTTTCTTCCTTGGTTTGAACGATCACCGGCACTCCGCCAGCGATGCGGACCATTTCTGGATAGCTGAGCCAGAAGGGGGCGGGGATGATGACCTCGTCGCCGGGGTTCACGACAGCGGCAATCGCGTTGAAGCAGGAATGCTTGGCCCCGTTGCTGACAATGATTTGGCTGGGCTTGTATTCGAGCTGGTTGTCGGCGGCCAATTTTTTTGAGATGGCTTGGCGAAGTTCTGGAATACCAGAGCTTGGGGTGTAGCGGGTGTGCCCGGCTTCGAGCGCGGCAATGGCGGCAGCCTTGATGTGCTCGGGGGTGTCCATGTCGGGTTCGCCGGCACCAAAGCCGCAAACATCAATGCCTTCGGCCTTCATGGCTTTGGCTTTGCTGTCGATAGCAAGGGTGAGTGACGGGGTGAGTTCGGTGAGTCTAGACGCGATTTCCATAATTGTGAGTTGGTTGTAATTAGACGGCAAGGCCGTGGGCTTCAAGCAGCGGTTTCAAATTGTTTTCAGAAATTTTCAAAATGTCCATCTCGCGGCGGACACTTTCGAGCGAATCCGAGGCATGGGCGGCATTGCTCATCATGGTCTGTCCGAATTCCCGCCGGATCGATCCGGTGGGAGCTTTCGAGGGATCTGTCGGGCCGAGGACCTCGCGGACTCTGGAGATGGCATTGAGTCCGCGGTAGAGGATCGCTACGCATTTTTCGGAGCCCGGTTCGTTGCGCTCGTCGGGCGGACATTGGGAGGGACGGCGACCGGCCATGAATTGGATGATCGATTCCCAGTGGGCGCGTCCGGCCAGCGGAGCGAGCAATTCGCCAAGGGCGGATTCCGTCGCGGAATCCAGCGGCACGCCGAGTTCATCCTCCACGACCATCCGGGCCCGTTTGCCAGTGGGTTCCCGCATGATTTTCAGAAGCACATCGAGCACCGGACCATAAAAAGTTTCCGCTTGGGCGACGCTCATGTGGTGAACTTTGAATCCCACAATGGCCAGGCCGCTGCGTGAAAAGGTGTCGATCACCGCTCCCGGACGCCCATTCGGAAACCGGAAATTATCCGGCTTGATCAGAACCAGCGTCGTTTCGATATCCTCCCCCGCCGGGAAGATCACGCTGTCCTCAAGGATGCCGCCGTCGGAGTCTGAAAATTTCCCCCACAGGACCAAATGGCGGCGGGCATTTTCGACATCGGGGGCGGCCAGAACGGCGGGTTCAAAATAAATGACACGTCCGTCTTCGACAATGTGGTCGCCGTAGGTATCGCGGATCGTTTCGCCGCGCGGACGATCCGCACGGATGTGGCCGACCACCGAGCGGGTCTTTGCGACAGCCTCCTCGCCGCGCAGGACAAGCAGAAGCACACGCGGAGGCGTGCCATCGGGTGCCACGACAAAATTTTTCCGGATATAGGTGGCGATGAGTTCTTGGGTCTCGCGGTGTTTGGGATCGGGCTCCCCGGTGGCCATTCCGGCATAGGCCTCGGCCAATTCGGTGCCGGGCGAGAAGAGCCGTGCGCCCACCAGCTCAAGCCCCGTGCGGGAAAGCAGGCGGGAAATGATTCCGCCCGTCCGCGATTTTCGGAGCGAGTAGGGGGTCAGGATTGCGTAGGAAAGCTCTTCGGCCATGTCAGAAAATAATAAATCAAGAACCCGTGATTCCGGCGATTCCGGCAGATGCGGGCAGTCGGGTAACCTACCGATTTCACTGCGGGGGAGTCAACAGGCATTTTGGCCGATTCCGCGCGAAATGAAAAATGAGGGGTGCAGAGGATCAGCCACCTTGTGCGGAGGCCTTAAAGAAGAGAAGACGCCAGAAGGGCCGGCGGTCGATGACGATTTCTGCTTGGACGGTTGCGCCGACGGCCATTTCGTAGGGTGCTTTTTCGATGGCGACCTTGATGCGGTAGGACGAATTGGTGGCTTTTGCTTCCTGCTTGTCATCGAGGTCGCGGTCGAGAGCCACTTCTGTGACGCGTCCGATGGCCAGTGGCGCGAGGCGGTCGGGGTTGTTGTTCGAGCGGAAGCGGACGAGCTGACCGGGGCGGATCAGGTTGACGCGGTCCTCGGTCGCGTAGAGGCGGAGTTCGGTCTCCGGATTACTGGTGAGTTTGAACAGAGGCGTGCCTGCGATGATTTTTTCTCCCGGAAACCGACGGGCTGTGGAAAGGATCGTGCCGCTTTCCGGAGCCACAATCGCGAGGCGGTCGAGATCCTCCCGCAACTGGCGCAGCGAGCTTTCGAGGCTGGCGATGCGGGCCTCCGCCACTTTTTCGCGACCGGCGGCCTCGTCGAGTGCCGCGCGTCCATAGGGCCCGGTGAAGAGCTCATGGGCCTGGCGTCCGCGCTTGAGCATGGCCTCGGAGGCAATGAGCTGGAGCCGCACATTAAGGACTTCGGTGCCCGAGGCCGCACCGGTTTTTTGGAGGTCATTGAGTCGCTTCAAGTAGCTTTGCTGGATTTCTTGCACCTCCTGTTGGCGCTCGACTTCGAGGGCGCTGAAAAGGAATTCGGGAGGCACGGGAGCCGCTCCCACTTTCCGTGCGTTGGCGCGGGCGAGATCCAGTTCCGCACGGGCCGCTGCAATTTCGCCCTCCATCTGCTCAATGGATTTTTTGGTTTCCCACGGATCCATGAGTGCCAGAACTTGCCCCTTGGTGACGAACTCTCCATCAGTGACATTCACGGATTCGAGGATGCCTTCCGTGCGACCGAACACGAGCCAGTAGTCTGCCGGACGGACTTCCCCAGGGGCCGTGACAAATTCATCCATCGGGCTGAAGAGCACAACGAGCGCGCAGACGAGCGCGGCGGCAGCGGCCCAGAGAAATCCGGAGCGCATCCATGCGGGAGGAATCACCGCCGGCAGCTTTTCATGTGGCGTGGCAAAGCCATCCGAGCAGAGGGGAGACGCCGCACGAAATGCCGTGCTTCCTGAATAGGTGGGGGAAAGCTTCATTTTGGCTGTCGGCTCCAAGGCCGCCTTGTCGCGCCGCTCATCGGGATCATGCCCTCAGTTTGGGCTTCATAGAGTCCACGGTAGTGACCCGACGGACGGCTCACCAATTCCTCATGCGTGCCATGCTCGACTAGGCGGCCCTGATGCAGGACAAGGATTTTGTCCGCTTGGAAAATCGTTGAAAGCCGGTGGGCGATGACGACCGAGGTGCGTCCGGCAAGCAGCGCATCGAACGATCGCTGGATGGCTTTTTCGGTTTCGCTGTCGAGTGCGCTGGTGGCCTCGTCGAGGACGAGAAATGTCGGGTTTTTCAGAAAGACCCGTGCGATCGCGATGCGTTGCTTTTGTCCTCCGGAAAGTCGGGTTCCGCTGATCCCGACGGACTCCTCCAACTGCAGGGGAAGCTTCCGCACAAAGTCGTCGATGTGGGCGGCCTCGAGAGCTGCCCAGATGCGTTGCTCGGGGTATTCATGGCCCATGCAGAGGTTTGTGCGGATGGTTTCATTGAAGAGGGTGGCATCCTGGAGCACCGCTCCGAGATCGCGGCGCAGGTGCGCCAAATTCCATTCGCGGATATCGATGCCATCCATGAGAAGGCCTCCCCCGGTTGGCATATACATGCCCATCAGCAGGCTCGCGAGGGTGGTCTTGCCGGAACCGGATTGGCCCACCAGAGCGACCATTTGGCCGGGTTCGATCTCGAACGTGAGATCACGAAGAATCGGTTCGCTGGCATGGTAGCAAAACGAAAGGTTTTCCGCCCGGACTCCTCCTTTGAAGCTTTCTGGTGAGGAATCCGTGCGCCCTAGGTAGGCTTCCTGGGGAACCTCATTGAGGGTTTCCACTTTCTCCGCGCTGGCGGTGCCCATTTGAAGGATTTGCCCGGCATTGAGGAGCGTGCCAATCGGTCCCCAGAGCATGGCTTGGTAGGCATAAAACGCAAAGAACGAACCAAATGAGATCTGGCCCTGGATGGCGAGCACGCCACCAACCAGGAGAAAGATGTCTCCGCCCAGGCTGCTGAGCATACCAAGGAGGAGGTTGATCGTGTGGAAGCGGGTCCAATGGTGGAGACCTTCAAAGCGGAGGGCCTCGGCTTTGGCACGGAATCGGTCAAGAAAAAAGGCTTCCGCGGAGAACGTGCGGATCACGCGCATGGCCGCAAACGTTTCGGTGGAAGTGGCATTGAGATCCGCGAGGCGGTCGGATTCCTCCCGATTGAAGGCGCGCAGTTTGCGATACGACCAGACGGTGAGTGCCGCCGTGAGCGGCATGGTGGCGAGCACGACAATCGTGAGCCACACGTTCAGGAACAACATGAAGCCGATAACGATGAAGACAAGGAAGACGCTGGTCAGAAAATTGCGCAGAATCGAAAAGATGGCGCCATCCATATTGTTCACATCAAGTCCAAGCCGCGATGCGGTCCGGCTGGATTCGAGCTTTCCGAGCGACGATTGCTCGCCGCCCATGAGGGTGAGCGCGGCATCGAGCCGGGTTTCGTAAAGGGCATTGCGGGTGATTTGGAGGATGTAGTGGCATTGCCAGCCGCCCAACATGCTGCCCAACGCTTTGAGAAGGACCCCCAAAAAGACGATGGCCGCCATCATCCACACCGTGTGGGAAATGCCCAGCCATGCCGTGACCTCGCCTCCCGCGCTGCCCCGGAAAATGAGATCATCAATGATGATTTTGGCCAAGTAGGGACCCGGCGCGCTCACGAGGCTGGAAAGGAACCCGAGAAGGACGATCGTCCACAAGAGGCGCGGGTATCGGCCAATCAGCCCGACAAGGATTCGGGTGCCCGAGAGGGCGGGAGCTGGGTGCTGACGGTCATTCATCAAACAAAAAATCGAAAATCAAAATCGAATCCCGAGTCAACCAAGCAGAAAAATTTTCGCAATAAGAAATGCGGGAAATTTGTTTTCGCGGGGGCGTGGGATTGTGTTTACTTCGGTGTTCTATGGAAAATGTGATTATTGTTGGCACGGGGTGCGCGGGACTGACGGCGGCGATTTACACGGCGAGGGCAAACCTG
>JBBQRY010000096.1:0-7487 GCA_038214335.1 Chthoniobacterales bacterium | reverse complement strand
TGGCGAGGGCATCGAGACCGGCGGTCGCATCGTTGACGACCGTGAGGACAATGCCATCCCATGCCAGCATGGCGGCCACATGGCTGGCGGCGGCGTTATAGACGGTCTCCGGAAAAAGCATCGGGCTTCCGGAGCCGCGTGTGACAACCTCCTCATAGAACCGCCTGGTATAAGTCACCGCGCCATTGGAGCCAGCGAAGACAATGGCGGTGCGGTCCGCGGGGAGTGGCGGACACTGTGCGACGGCATCGGCTGCGGCGGCACAGGAAAAATGAGAGATTGGACTCGAGCGGCGAAGGCGGGCCGAGATCGACGCGGGCACCTCGGGCAAGGGGACTGGTCGGATTGGGACGCCCGGCAATCCGCCGGGCGGAACCGATTTTTCGGGGGACGGCAGAGAGGGGGCTGCTTGCAGGGCGGCGGAAACGACATCCCATCCGCGTCCTAGGGCCGTGACGCAACCCACTCCAAGAATAGAGAGTCCTTCGTTCATAGAAGCTTCTCCAGAAGGATGCTGGCATTCGAGCCTCCGAATCCAAAAGAATTCGAGAGTGCACGTTTCAGGTTGGCGGGACGGGAGGAATTGGCAACGATATCGAGGCCGGAATCCGATTCCCGAAGGTTGATATTTGGCGGAAGGAACTGGCCTTGCAGGGCAAGGATGCAGAAGGCGGCTTCGATGGCTCCCGCCGCGCCGAGGGCATGGCCGGTCATGGATTTTGTGCTGCTCACTGGAGCGCCGGGGCAGACTGAGCGGATGGCGGCCGCTTCGCTGGCGTCATTGAAGATGGTGCCTGTGCCATGGGCATTGATGTAATCAACGCTGGTCCACCCGGCATCCGCCAGAGCGCGGCCCATGGACAGGCGAGGTCCATTTCCCGAAGGCTCCGGTTGCGTGAGATGGTGGTTGTCATTGGCAAACCCCCAGCCCGCCACGTGAGCCTGCATGGTATCGCGCGGCGCGGCATCCTCCGCTTCGAGAAAAAAGCAGGCGGCTCCCTCGCCCAGACACAGGCCGGTGCGGGCGGAGTCGAACGGACGGCATTTTTCCGGGGTTGCGGCGCGGAGGCTGTCAAATCCCGCGAAGACAAGTTCCGCCAACGCATCGAATCCGATGGCGAGCACGCGCTTCGCCCTGCCGCTGCGAACGAGTCCCGCAGCGAGTCCGAGAGCGTTGGTGCCGGAGGCACAAGCGTTGGAAACCACGCGCACCGGTGCCTCCCACCCAAAGGCAGCCATGGCATCGAGCACGGGCTGCTGGGCCAGATAGCCGCGCACCCATTGCCGGACGAGACGTGCAGAAACCTCGTTCCCAAGACTCCGAAAAAACATCTGGCCAAAATCCATGCCGCCGCTGGTTGTCGCCGCGACCACAAGATCCGGCACGAAGCCGGGATGGCCGGCAAGCGCCTCGTGCATGGCCAGAAAGACAAATTGTGCCGCGCGCGAGGCCGCATCCCCCTTCGGATGCAGGCTCTGAAAGCGGGATTCAAACTCCGGCGGCACTTGGCCTGCGGTGCGGGATTGAAAGGCGTCCACGGGAAAAAGTGTGACCCCAGAGATGCCATCGCGTCCTTCGCGCAGCGCCACACGGGTCTCTGCGAGATCGCAACCCAGCGGGCTGACGCATCCCATCCCAGTGACCACGACATGCAGAGGAGATCGGGCTTGCATCGATTAGGAGGCCGGAGTGGAGGTCAACGCAGGCGTTGGCGAACCGATGGGCGTTGGGGTGGGAATCGGCAGTAACTCTGTCGAAGCCGGCGTGGGCGTGGGGCTCGGCGTGGGCGTGGGACTCGGCGTGGGCGTGGGACTCGGCGTGGGCGTGGGCGTGGGCGTGGGACTCGGCGTGGGCGTGGGCGTGGGCGTGGGCGTGGGCCATGGTTTCACGAGGTTGGGCCAGTGGTGAAGATCGACCGTGAGTCCTCCCAGCTCATGGACCAAATTTTCGCAAACGGTGCGCCAGGCTTCGAGGTCCGGGGGTATTTTGTCGTCCGGCGCGGTGCCGGGAAAAACCAGGTAGGTGACTTTGGGGCCATTGACGGCACCGGCGAGTGCTGAAGCCCGTGCATTGACCTCGCGGCAGAGCAAAAGTGAGGCTTCGCCGATTTTGAGGGAGGGGCCGGCGTCGCCGACGACGGCGGGATAGGCATTCCCGTCGTGCAGCACAATGGCAAAATCGCCGATGGATGGCGTGAATGGGTTCTCTTTATCGCGCATCATGAACCCAGGCAGCACGATGAACGGGTCGGTCGCCGAGACAAGGAAGCTCCATTTTTTGAGATCAAAGATCCGGCGTTTCGTGTCATCGATCTCACTGTTGAGCTCCTTGGTTTGTGTGGATTTTGCCCCCCGAAGCTGAGTGCGCTGGGATTCCAACCGCTTCTGCTCGACCGGCAGAAACGGGTTCTCCCGCTCGGTCTGCTTCAGCCACCGGTAGCTGGTCTGGGGGAGAAAATAGGGCGAAGATCCATCGACCGTCACATTCCGGTCGCCATCGGATCCATCGACATTCACATCCATATCCCCAATCGCCATGACCGCCCGACGTCCGGTTTCCGGATTCTGCAAGTCCAGAATCGTCTCGCAATCGTAGAGGTTGTGACGTTCGAGAACGGCGTCCAGACGACCGATCTCGCGCTCGATCTGCGCGAGCTTCAGCGCGTAAATTTTCTCGAACGAGGGAGAGACTTTGGCATTCGCAAGCAGGTCGTTGAAATCGGTGAACATGCCCGGCAGCTTCGGATCGTTGCTGAGAAAATCCTCCACCTTTGTGCTCGGGCGGGGGACCCGCGCCCGGACGGTGATCTGCACCCGGTAGGCATCGATATCCAGCCGCTCCCGTGAGGCAAGATTGTCGCTAGGCTCCGAGAGGAGGCGGGATTCCAGTCCGAGTCCGTTGAAAAGCTTCGCCGTCGAAAGGGGTTTGCGCACCAATGTGGGAATCGGCGTCGGCGTCGGCACCGGTGTAGGGGTTGCGGTCGGAGTCGGCGCGGGGGTCGGCGGCGGAGGAGGCTGCACCGGCTTTGTGCAGGCCACCAAGACCAGCCCGAAGGCCACCAGACGCAGAAAAACCCAAAAGTTCCACTTCATCTCAGGCGCAGCCCCTCAAGGCAGGGTCCGAACATACTTCATCCTTCATACTTCCCTCACGTGTGGGCCAGGAATGCCGAATACACATCCGGCGGGATGTCCAACATTTTGTAATCGGTCGAGGAAACAAACAGCAAACTCTGCTTGCCGCGTCCGAGGAGGTGTCCGGCGGAATCATAGATCTCGTGCTCAAGGGTTGCGAACTTTCGGTTGTATCCGGCCACTCGGATTTTGACGCTGACGGTCTCAAACTCGCGGGTCTCCCGCACGAACTTGTGCTCAAACGATCGCGTGAGGATGTAGAACGGCGTGTTCTTGAGGTTGAACTTCGGCATCACCCGATTAAAAAATAGCTCGCGGGTCTTGCCGACCCACATGGCATACATTCCAAAATAGACGTTGCCGACAGAATTGGTGTCCCCATACGTCGCCACAAACGAATGCACAAACCACTTGCCCTCGAAGTTTCCGCCAAGGTTGTGAGTGAAGGCAGCGATATCATCCGCAGTCGGGATCATGTGCGTCGGTCCTGACGCGGGGGCGGAGTCCGGCGGCGACATCACGGCTCCGGCACTCGGCGCGGAATCATTCACCTGCGCATCCAGTTCGTCTTTGTCGCTGAGGAACTCTTCCGACGAGCGCGGCTTGATGAGCAGCCATCCGACATAGCCGAGCGGAAGCAGGGAGCCAATGATCTGAAACAGGGGCGAACGCAGAAAATATCCATACGAAAAAATCACGACAGCGAGGCTACCGATGCAGAACATTTTCACCTGCGGAATGGCATTGGCGCGGCTCACAAGGAAGCAGCGTACGATGGCTAGCACCGAATACCCGACAAAAAATGTCGCATAGAAGATCATGAAAAACTCGAGTTCAAATCGGAGGATTGCTCCCATCAGAGCCACCACGCCGCAGACAAGAAACACCGGAATCGGAGAGGTGAGCAGCTTGGTGGAGACGAGCGAGAAGATCGGATGGTTGCTGGTGTTGGCGTTCGATTGGAGGAACCAGCGCACGGCAATGTAGCCGCTGTCGAGGGTCGTGAGCACACACACGGAAACAAAGATTCCGTAAGCTGCGAACGCCCAAGGACCGGAGTGCGAGAACACCTGCATCAGGACGTCCTGGCCGTAATTGTGTCCCGTGATGCCAACGTGGATAAATTTCCCCGCGCCCCAGTTCAGCGCCCAGACGGTCATCAAACCATGGAACATGAGGAGCAAGAAAAACTGAATCGATCCCATCCAATAGCTGGCGGCAATCGAGACCCGCTCGCGGTGCATTTGGATCGCGCGCTGCCATTGCTGGAGATCGAGCCACGGGCCGACAAGGAACCCAATGATGATCGGAATCGCATACCCCCAGTAGTTCCAATCGTTGGTGGCAAGCTTCGGAAACTGGATGTCCCCCGGCCCGATGATCGCCGCGCGAATGATGAGAAAGGCCACGGCGGGCGCCAGAATCAGAAACAGAACCCCATGGCTGAATTTGATGCGCTTGATGTCGAACTCCTCACCAAATAAAATCCCTGACGCCAGGACCACCAGCAGCGTCAATGGCATGTAGAGCAGCCATGGCTCCAGACCAAGCGGCTGCCACACGTAGCGCAGGAACGCAAAAATCGTGAGCGTGATGGCCAGAATCTGATACAGAAAAAAGACAAGCCGGAACGGTCGCGACCAGGACGTAAAAAATTGGGCCAGCGACTCGGATCCCGGCTGGCGCCGCGCGAGGTGGTGGGTAACCAATCCGAAACAAAGCAGCCCCAGAAAGTTGGGGATCGCAAAGGTCAGGAGTCCGAAAACCCCGAACTGCGTCGTGAACTGAACCGAGAAAAACAGGCCCAGCCCCCACATCCATGAAAGGGCGACGGAATTGCCCCAGAGGATCGTGCCAAACCAGCGTGGAAATGAGGAAGTGGAAGCCATGCAGGGTCATTTTTACTATTTGTGCGGACATTTCGCAACTGCCGATGCGGATGAATGCAGAAATTTCCCAACCGGTTTGCGAGCATCCAAAATCCGCGCTGGCGCAAATCCTGGAGGGTCAGACTCCTGTCCTGACCTCTGATTTGGTCGCGGTCAGGCGGGGACGCTGTCCCTCCAGTCGTGATCGGCGCCATGTTTGAATCCGACGCCTTCCTTTTCTAGCCTTCCGTGAGGATTTGGCTAGCATGGCCGCCATGGAATCTCCTCTTCCCCGCGCCTCCGCACTCATCGTCGCAGCCGGTTCCAGCCGCCGCATGGGCGTTGACAAGATCACCGCCCCCCTCGGCGGCCGCCCCCTCATCCACTGGACGCTGACTGCCTTTGAAGCCTGCGAGGCCATTTCGCAAATCGTGGTGGTGTGCGCGGAAGCACGCCTTGAGGAAATTGCGACCCTCACCCGCCCATTTGCCAAGGTCCGCCAAATCGTCCCCGGTGGTGCCGAGCGCGTGGACTCGGTGCTCCATGGTTTGCGCGCTCTGCCCCCCGAGGAATTGGTAGCCGTTCACGATGCCGCCCGCCCGCTCATCACCAGCGATCTCATTGCCCAGGTCGTCGCCGCTGCCGCAGAATTCGGTGCCGCCGTCGCCGCCGAGCCGGTCACCGACACGCTCCACCGCGCGGACGATTTCGAAATCCTCACCGAGACCGTGCTCCGCACCTCGCTCCGCGCCATGCAAACCCCGCAGGTGGCAGGTTGCCGAGAGTTCATCGCTGCCATCGTGTCCGCCAAAGCCGCCAACCTCGAAATCACCGATGAGGTCTCCGCCCTCCTCCGAATCGGCATCCGCCCCCGCGCCGTCCTTCACCACGGCTGGAATTTCAAAATCACCCACCCCCGCGACCTCGCCATGGCGGAAGCACTGGTAAGGTTGAAGGAGAAAGGTTGAAGGATTTGCCTCGCCCCTTCTCGGAACTGGGGGAGGGTGCCCGTCGGTGTCAGTGCGGGATTCCGATCAAAAAGCGCGAGCGCACCGGAGGGTGGCCGCCCCGGCCACCTTGAGGGATGATGCGGATGCCTCAATTGATGCCGAAGTCACGTTGGACAGTGAACGAGGAGGGGTCGCTCCTCGCGTAAATTCTGAGCCCTCCGGCACAAGGCGCTTGTCAATGTGCCCGGTTCCCTTTTTCCTTTGCGTCACCATGAAGTCCGCTCAAATCCGCCAGTCCTTCTTGGATTTTTTCCGTGAGAAGCAACACACGATTGTCCCCAGCTCTTCGCTGATGCCCGACAGTCCGAACCTTCTCTTCACGAATGCGGGAATGAACCAATTTGTGCCGATCTTTCTCGGCGAGAAATCGGCGGATGTGAGCCGCTGGGGCGGGGCGGTTCCGAGGAGCGATACGCGGGCTGCCGACACCCAGAAGTGCATCCGCGCGGGAGGCAAGCACAACGATCTCGATGATGTCGGCCTCGACACGTATCACCACACGTTTTTTGAGATGCTCGGCAACTGGAGTTTTGGCGATTATTTTAAAGCCGAAGCCATTGCATGGGCCTGGGAGCTGATTGTGGAGCGCTGGAAGTTTCCCGCGCAGCGGCTCTACGCGACGATTTACCAGCCGGATGCCGGAGACCCCTCCGAGCGGGACCAGGAAGCATGGGATCTCTGGGCGGAGAAATTTCGCTCGGTCGGACTCGATCCCGCCCTCCACATTGTCAACGGCAACAAGAAGGACAATTTCTGGATGATGGGCGAGACCGGTCCGTGCGGTCCGTGTTCGGAACTGCATGTGGACCTCACGCCGTCCGGCGACACCGGCGGTGCCCTCGTCAATAAAGGCAGCGCCGAGTGCATCGAGATCTGGAACCTGGTGTTCATCCAATTCAATGCGAACCCCGACGGATCGTTCACCGCGCTTCCCGCGCGGCATGTGGATACCGGCATGGGCTTTGAGCGAGTGACCTCGATCATCCAAGGAACCAACGGGTTCACGGACTTCTCGCATGCGCGCATCTCGAATTATGAGACCGATATTTTTCGTCCGATCTTCGACAGCTTGGAAGCTCTCAGCGGCAAGAAATACGGTTCGACCCTGCCTGCAACCGGCAGCACGGGAGACACCGAACAAGAAAAAATTGATGTCGCATTCCGCGTGATTGGCGACCACATCCGAACGCTCAGTTTTGCCATTGCCGATGGCATCCAACCCGGAAACTCGGACCGCCAATACGTGCTGCGCCGGATCTTGCGCCGTGCCGTCAAATACGGACGCACGCTCGGATTCCACGAACCATTTTTCCACAAACTTGCCGACGTGCTCGCCCGCACGATGGGCGATGTTTTTCCCGAGGTTCGTGCCAAACAGGCATTCATCGAAGACGTGCTGCGCCGCGAGGAAGAGGCCTTCAACCGAACCCTCGACAAAGGCATCGAACTCTTCGAGCGCGAGGCCGGACTGCTG
>JBBQRY010000095.1:0-7547 GCA_038214335.1 Chthoniobacterales bacterium | reverse complement strand
CTGAAAAGTGCAATCGGCGATGGAAGGTCAGGGAGCATAGGCGTCCCGCCTGTGGGGAGTGGAGACTCCGCAGACAATAGCCAGTCACCAAACAGGCGAGACGCCTGTTCTCCCTGTTTGCACTTTTCGGAGATGCGCCCTCGAGCCATGAACATCTCGCTGACACCAGCTTTGGAGCGCGCCGTGAAGGAAAGCAAGATCCTCTTTGAACCCGCCTCAAAACTCGCACTCTAGCGTGCCGCTCGTGAATCCGCCCAGGCGCGGACTTCGGCAGGCATTTTTACGAGTTCCGGCCAGCCGCGGGTGTAGCCCTCGGAGGGGAGTTTGTGTGTGGCATCAAACCCCATGTGCGATCCAATCGTGGCCACGGTTTGAGCGTGGTCGAGGGCATCGCACGGGTTTTTGATAAACGTCGTATCGCGCTGCGGATCGGTGTTGGCACAGAGTCGGAAGAGGACTTCGCTGGTGTTGTGGACATCGCAGTCGTCATCGACGACGACGATGTATTTAGAAAACATCATCTGCCCCATTCCCCAGAGTCCGTGCATGATCTTGTAAGCTTGCAGGGCGTATTGTTTGCGGATTGAGACAAACACCAGGTTGTGGAAGACACCTTCTGCCGGCAGGGCGATGTCCACAATTTCTGGAAAATTCATTTTAAAGATGGGCAGGAAAACTTTCACGCTGGCCTCGCCCATGTAGAAATCCTCCATCGGCGGCACCCCGACAATCGTCGCCGGATACACGGCATCCTTTCGGTGGGTGATCGCCGTGAGATGGAAAACCGGATAGTCATCCAAGTTGGTGTAGAATCCGGTGTGATCCCCAAACGGCCCCTCCGCCCGCATCTCTCCGGGCTGGACATATCCCTCCAAAACGAAATCCGCATTCGCAGGCACATCAATATCCTGGGTCACCGCCCGCACAAGCTCGACGGATTTTTTCCGCGCAAAGCCCGCAAAAAGGATCTCATCCAGTCCATCGGGAAGCGGCGCCGTGGCCGCAAAGGTCAGAGCCGGATCTCCGCCCAGCGCAACGGCCACAGGCATTTTCTCGCCACGCTCGTAGTAGCGCTTTCCGTGACGCGCGGCGACCTTGTGAACCTGCCAGTGCATCCCCGTGGTCCATCCATCATAGACCTGCATCCGATACATCCCGACATTGCGATCTCCGGAATCCGGGTCCTTTGTAAAAACCGTCGGCAGCGTGATGAAGCGCCCTCCATCGTCGGGCCAGCAATGAAGGATCGGCAGATCGTAAAGAGAAAATTTTCCGCCGGGTTCGTGGACGACCTCTTGGCAAGCCGCGGATCGCACATGGCGGGGCCTGGCGTGAATGACATCAATCCCATTGCGCAACAACGTGAAGGCCTCGCCAATCGTGCGCGGCGGTTTCGCTTTCATCAGGAACTGCATCTGGTCGGCGAGTTCCTCAATGCGATCCAGTCCGAGCGCCCGAGCCATCCGCGCACGGGAACCCATCGTGTTGATGGCGAGAGGAAATGCTGAGACCCGTCCGTCGATGGTCGGACGCTCAAAGAGGAGCGCCTTGCCACCGCCCGGGGACTTCATCTCACGGTCCGCCAGTTCGGTGATCTGAAGTTCCGTGGCTACCGGATCGGCTATCCGGCGCAGCTCACCACGGGATTCCAGGGTTTCGCAAAAGGATCGGAAAGAAGGATAAGACATAAGATCAGTTGTTGGCAGATGAAATTCGGGCGGGTCGCAAAAACAGGGCCTGCCACTCCGCCAGCACCCAGAGTCGCACACCGCGAAGCACGAGGCGAAGCACTTTTGGAGTTGGCACAAAGCCGCTCACCATCACGCGATGATTCAGGTTGTTGGCCCCATAGACACCTGCAGCACGGCGCTTTTGCGCGATGTGCGCGAGCCGCTGGTTGGTGAAAGCCATGAACCGACTCACAGCCCCATCCACCGGCCCATCAAAAGGAAACCGCTCAAATCCGCCTTTGGGACATTCCACCAGCTCACGCACCGGTCCAAAGAAAAACCATGCCAGATCCATGAGGAAGGCGGACCGCATGAGTTCCGCATCCCCGAGGTAGTGGTATTTGTCTTTGTAAAGCGCACGGAACCAGCCGTGATAGGATCTCTGAAACCGCGCGTTGATATCCGCAAAATCGACCTTCTCCCCTCCCCGCTCGGCCAGAATCCGATTCAGTGCCGCCGTGATCGTCCATGAGCAATAATCCAGCCCCGCACTATAAAGCGGATCCAGAAAGCCGACGGCATCCCCCACAATCTGCCAGCCCGGACCCGCAATTTCCTTCGCGAAATAAGGCAGCCCCGAATACGCTTTGACATCCCCCGGAATCGCCTCGGCCTCTCCCAGCAATTCCCGCCCCACCGGATGCTCCACAAGATGCGCCTTGAGCCGCGCCGCCAACGAATCGCCATCCGGCAACGTAAAAAGCCGTTCATCGTAAACGACGCCGACACTGTAATCGCCGCCCTTGAGCGGAATGATCCATGCCCACCATCCGTATCCCGTCAGATGGTTCGTCGCGGCAGTGCGACTTGCCTGGCACGCCCGCGCAAAGCCCGGATACCGTCCGCGCAGTTCGTATCCATCCAAATCCTTCACCCCGCGAAAGCGCGCCCACACAGAATTGGTCGGATGCTCAGGAAGCGGCGAGAGCATTCCCAACTTGCGCGCCAACACGGTCGCCCGTCCACTTGCATCCACCACCCAGCGGGCGGAAACCGTCACTGGCCCGCTCCCCGTATCCACCATCAACTCCGATCCCCTCGTCCCGAATTTGAGGGATGTCACCTTGGCCGGCCGCAACAGTTCCACCCCCTCGGCGACCGCCAAATCCAACACATGCTGGTCGAGCACCGCACGGTCCACCTGATACGATGGCAAATGCACTTGGTAAAACGATCCCAACTCCCCGCATTCCTCGAAACCTCGCGCTTCGGAATTGGCAAACCAGAACCGAAGCCCCTGCTTGGCAATGTGGTGGTGGGCCAAATGATGCGTCAGGCAGAGACGCTTCGTCAGAAAACTTCCGCTCACCTCCGTCGTCGCCTCCCCCACCTTTCGGTCAAATTCCGCACTGCGTTCCACCACCACCACACGCAGGTCCGGACACTCTCGCTTCAGCAGTAACGCCGTGGCCGCCCCAGAAAATGCCCCCCCAATCAATGCCACATCACAATTCATATCGCCCCCTCCCTTACCCGAGAACCGCCCCTAACGCAAACGCGTTCCGTGATCTGTTCCGTGATCTGCCATGGCCCCTCCCGCAGCGAGGGGCTGGATGCCGTTCTGCGTGGCCCGTTCAATTCTCAGAGCACACCCGTCGGTCAGGACCCTGGCGACCTTTTCCCGTGCCCGTCGGAGGATGCGATCAAATGTCTGACGCGAGATGCCCATTCGCTTGGCGGCATCCAAATGGTAGAGTCCATCACCATCGGCCAGACGCAAAGATTCCATCTCGTCCGCCGCGAGAAGGATTTCCTCCAGATCACAGAGCGGAATTCCCCGCGGCTTGAAATACGTCGCGGGCGGGGCATGGGAAATATTTCTTGGGCAAATGGGACGAGGCATGGGATATCTGTTTGACAGGGCTTTTTATGAGCATACGCTCATTTCTATGTCTGACGCTCAAGATCAACCAAACCCGCAGGACGGCACAATCAAAATCGCGATCCCGATGGCCGAGGGGAAATTCTGTGAACATTTTGGAGGAGCCAAGGAGTTTCTTATTTTTGAGGGAAATCCCTCCTCTGGCATACTGATGGGAAACACCCTGCTTCCCGCACCCGAGCACAAACCGGGGTCGTTGCCCACATGGCTGGCGGCGCAGCAGGTGGACATGCTCGTGGCCTCGGCCATCGGTGAACGTGCGCTGCTGATGCTCGCGGATTCCGGAATTTCCACCTTTCTCTCCAACGGCGCGGCGGATCCGTCGGAAATCGCCCAAGCCTGCCTCCGGGGAAGCCTGCCGCGCGCCAACACAGAAAATTCCCGCTGCCATGGAGCCCACCACGATGGACACGACTGCCACCACTGACCCTGGAGCCTTGGAGGGGCTTCACCGGGACTGCTTCGCCTGCGGGATCGGCAATCACGGGGGTCTGAATTTGCATTTTGATGTGGGGACAGACGGGGTCGCCACGGCGGTCTGGAAGCCGTCTCCCGCATTCCGCAGCTACCCGGACCGCGTGCATGGGGGCGTGATTGCGACGCTGCTGGACAGCGCGATCGTCCATGCGCTCTTTGCTAGGGGCGTGGCCGGCGTGACGGCGGAGCTCACGATCCGCTATCTGCAGAGCGTGAACGCGACCGATCCGGTTCACGTCACCGGGTGGATCGAGTCGCACCGCCACGGAGTTTTTCTCTGCTGTGCAGAGGTTCATCAGGCGGGTTCGCTCACCGTGCGCGCCTCGGCAAAATTTATGGCCATGCCCGACGCGGTCCCGACGCCAGCGAAATAATTTTCAAAATGAAAACCATGACACCACACATCCGCCGTCGCTTCTCGTTCTTCCCGCTCCTGTCGGGAATCAAGACCGCCGACCGCGACGAGTTTTTCTCGTTCACCAAAGGCCGGATTCTGACGCTCGACTACTGACCGGCTCGCCATGTCCAGCCCCATCCGGCAGCGAGAGTTCGACGACGCCCGTGCAAAGGGAGTTTTTCCATTGCGCGGCACAAACCTTTAAATGGCTATTTTCCTTGGTTGCTTGGTCGGACTCTCCCTCGGTCTCAGCGGCGGTGGCGGCTCGATCCTCGCCGTGCCATTCCTGCTTTACGGGCTGGGACTTGGGTTCCGGGATGCTGTTGTGGTTTCCCTCGCGGTGATCGGGCTGACTGCGATTTATGGAGCGGTCGTGCAGCACCGCAAGGTTGAATGGAGAGCCGGAGCGATCCTCGGAGCAGGCGGAATTTTCGGCGCTCCTGTCGGCGCGTGGTTGGGAGCCCGGATGCCCGAATCCCTCTCGCTGCTTCTTTTTGCCGGGCTCATGCTATTTATCGGCCTGCGGATGTGGCGGGGAAAAGAGGATTCGGAAGGGCTCCCCCTGGCAATCAGGTGTCGGCGACATGCCGATGGGAAACTCCATTTTGAGTGGAGCTGTGCCAGAAAACTGGGCGCAGCCGGCGTGCTCACCGGCATTTTGTCGGGAATCTTCGGCGTGGGCGGCGGCTTTCTTGTTGTCCCCGCGCTGTTGGCCGTGGTGGCCCTCCCCATCGAGCGGGCGCTCGCCACATCCCTGGTCGGGATTGCGCTCATCAGCTCCTCCGGGTTCCTCGCGAATTTCCTGCTCACACCTTCGCTGCCGCTTGAACCGGCGGTCTGGTTTTTCGCAGGCTCGGCACTCGGGATGACAGCCGGTGTGCGGGTGAAGGATTTTCTGCCGGCCCTCGCGCTCCGCCGCATCTTCTCCGCGATGGTTGTTCTGGTCGCCATCTGGGTGATTTGGAAAAATTTCCGGGCCTGACGGTGCAGCCTTTACCCTAGAAAAAGCAGTTTAAACCACGGATTACACGGATAACACTGATATGGAAATAGTTGGAACACAAGCACTGTTCACCCGCAAGGTGAATCGCAAAGCGCAGAAAGATTGTCATATCTTCCTCTATCCGTGGCATCTGTGTAATCCGTGGTCAATTCTTCTGCCGTTTTTAGGATCAAGGGTGCCGCGCACTTCCGACCATGGCTGCAACCGCACTTCCTTCGTATCCGCGCTGATCATTAAATCCGCCCAGCCCATGGGATGCACAAAGACCCAGCGGCCGAAGTCGCTTTCGGGAATCGCCATCCGCCCATCCGGATGAACGGCCGGGGGACGCTCTCCGAAGCTTTCCCCAAAAACTGCATTGTAAATATAAAGGCAACCGGCCTTCACCGGTGCGCCCGTTGCCGCCTCGGCTGGAACCCCGTCGGGAAGCAGGATCTGCACTTCGCCCGCTCGCACGAAGGAAAGCCCAATGAGAAGGAGAAAAAAAAGGCGAGGCAGCATGGTCGAAGAATAGGACGCCGAGTGGGTGATTGTGAGTTATTAGAGCTTTTCGAGTGGGTTCCAGACCTCCTCGAATCCCAGCCCACGAAAATCCTTCTCGTTGGTGGTCGCAAATCGGGTGACGCCGTGATGTTGGACCGTCAATGCCAGACGCACATCAAAGAGACGCCTTCGCGCAAAGCCATCCTGCGAAGCACGTCACCACACCTCTGCCATAACGGGAGCATTCTCCACCACTTTCCAGTGCGGATTCGTCCTCAGACGCTGAACGTAATCCATCGCCTCTCGCGCTGAAAGTTCCTGCCCCATCAAGGCTGGATTCCGAATAAGCTGGTAGAGTTCTGCCAGCACCAACTCCGCGATCACGAAGTTGCTATTCTTCAGGAATCCAGAAAGAAAATGCCGCGCTTGCTCGTGCAGTGGACTCCTTTCGCGAATCCCGTGGAATAGGATGTTGGTATCGACGCAGATCATCTGTTTGCTCCGGCTCGATCCATCAGCCATTCGTCCTGATCGCGCACAACCCGCTCATTGAACCGTTCCATATCCAACGGGTCACCTCCGCGTATAACCGGGAGGTTCCATTCGGATTCGAGCATGTCCACCGGGTGCGTTTGCGCCATGTATTCGAGCCCTCGTCGCATCACTTCCGCCAGCGACCACTCTCTGGCCTTTGCAATCGCTTTTGCGGTGCGATAAAGTTCATCTGGGATTTGCACTTGCGTTTTCGTCATGATGGCAATTTGCCATCCGTGGCGTTTATGTCAAGAGTTGTCCGTGCCACCGCGCTCGATTCCCTCGACGCCTTGCGACATGAGGAGCGCGGCGCGACGCACTTTCGATCTTCCTAAGTTTGACATTTTGTAAAATACCAAATATCATTTTGAATTATGAAAACGCTTTCTGTCCGAGAAATGAAAGCGCACTGGGCGACGGTGGAGGCACAGATCAAGCAAGGGGAAATCTTTGAAGTGTTGAATCGCGGGAGACCTTCTGTCCGGCTGGTTCCGGCCGGGCCTCGGAAAGTCCTCAAATGGGAGAACCATCTGACAACCGCCCTGCGTTGCCTTGGAAAAACGGGAGCCGAGACCGTCGCGGCGGATCGCGGTGGCCGGTGGTGATTCGTGTGAAGCTAAAGATTCAATGAATGCGAGCGGTGCGTTCCGTGACTGGCAACCCGCCCGCAAAGCTGTGATAGAACTCACCCAATGATTCTCGCAGTTTTTCTTCTGCTTCTGTTTTTCTCGCGCTTTCTTTTTGACATTGTTTGTAAGTCACTCCATTGGAGTAGGATCAAAGAGATATTAATCTCATGAAGATGGCTACAACTTTACCCGGAGCGCGTCGAGGATTCTTTGTTGGTCGGCTTGTGGGGTGGTCACTTTCTGGAACTCCACCCCGGCCATCACGAGGTTTTCACGTCGGATTGCACAGAGACGTTCGATCACATTGCGCATGGTCCACTGTCGGTGTTTGTGGGTTCCGTCGGCGGCAAAAAAGCCTTGCAGTCGCACGTTGGCGTGCCATTGGAGGTAATAGGCCAAAGTGCATAGGAAA
>JBBQRY010000094.1:0-7579 GCA_038214335.1 Chthoniobacterales bacterium | reverse complement strand
GGTGCTCACGGCGATAGCGATGGCTGCGCGACTTCCGCTCGCGCCCTTTGAGTTTTCAAGCCGGGCAGTGATTGACGGGTTCGCATTCTGGCAGTTCGTAACGTATGCCTTTGTGCATCCGCCCAACTTCTGGTTTCTTGTGGAACTCTACCTGCTGGTGGCTTTCGGACGCGAAATAGAATCCTTCTTGGGTCGCCGCAGCTTCTTGCAAATTTACGGCATTCTTTTGGTGCTGCCGCCCCTCGCGCTCACCCTTTGGGGGTTAACCGGTCACGCTGCACACCTCTCGGGATCATCCGCCCTTCATTTCTCGATCTTCGTTGCGTTCGCAACGCTTTATCCGAAGGCCGAGATGCTTTTCAGAATTCAAGCTCGCTGGGCCGCCGCTGCGCTGCTCGGCATCTCCGCGCTTCAATGCATCGCGTTTTCCCAGTTTACCGGGCTGACGGTCCTCCTGCTAGACGCTGCTGCCGCATTTGGCATGGTCCGTTTTTTTTGCGGACGTTGGACGTTGCCGGACATCCTACCGCGACGCCGGTCCCACCTGCGGATTTATGAGCCGGAGTCCGAGGAGAAAAAGTCAGTGAGGGCGGCGGAACCTGATGCCTCGATCGACAGCATTCTTGAAAAAATTTCCCGGAGCGGGCTGAGCAGTCTGACTGCCAAAGAGCGTGCGAAGCTTGAAAAGGCCCGAGAGGAGCTGCTCGAAAAAGATCGATCCCCATAATTATGCCCACCCCTAACATCACCACACCAAACACGGAGCTCCCACCTGCCAGCCTTAAAGATCCCTGCTACGTCAACGCGCTTTCGCATTTCTATCGCGGTGAGCTGGGGCGGATCATGGTCTGGCGGCAGCGCCTGGATGTCACGACAACGTGGGCTATCACGAGCACGACCACGATCATCGGCGCCGCATTTTCCTTCCGCGACATCCCTCACATCATCTTCTTCTTCAACCTCGCGCTCGTATGGATCATGTTGTGGATCGAGTCCCGCCGCTATCGGTTTTACGATGCGTTCCGCGGCAGGGTCCGGATGCTGGAATCCCATTTCCTTGTCCCCCTCGTTTTGCAGAATTCGAAAATTCTCGACGGCGAATGGCGAAAGCTGGTCTGCGAGGACCTCATTCTTCCTTCCTTTAAAATTTCCCGCCTGGAAGCGCTCGGACGCCGGATGAAGCGCAATTATGTCTTCATTTTTGCGATCATCATGGTCGCATGGACGATGAAGATTTTCATCCACGCCGCGACACCCATCCACTCGTTCTCATCATTCTACAACGCTCTTGCCGTGAACGAACTTCCGGCATGGCTGGCTTGCGTGGTGTATTTTGGAACGATCATTGCGATCACGGGACTCACGTTTTTCTTCGCCCGCACCTCCAGCGAGGAAGTTAGCGAATTCGGTGCCGGGAACAGCCTTCTATGGAGGATTTGAACCAGTCTTCCACGGGCTCCCTGAGCCGCCTGCGCGACATCGTAGCCCGCCTGCGCGCACCGGAGGGATGTCCGTGGGACCGCGAACAAACCCACGCGAGTTTGCGGAGTGCGCTTGTGGAGGAATGCTATGAGGTGATCGAGGCGATCGATCGGGGGGATGATGCCAACCTGCGCGAAGAGCTCGGCGACCTGCTGCTGAACGTGCTCATGCAAACGCAGATCGCCGAGGAACGAGCAGCCTTCACATTTGATGAGGTGGCAGAGGAAGTGAGCGAGAAGCTGGTGCGCCGGCATCCGCATGTTTTTGGAGACTCGCAGGCGAAGGATACCGAAGCGGTGCTCCGCCAATGGGAGGAGATCAAAAAATCTGAAAAACCCGAGAGGTCCTCTGGTGCCCTTGGGGTGGTTTCCACGTCAGTGCCCGCGCTCCTGCGTGCCCAGACGGTCCAGAAAAAAGCCGCACGGGTGAATTTCGACTGGCCGGATGTCGGACCGGTTTTCGAGAAAATGCAGGAAGAGCTCGCGGAGGTGCTGGAAGCCATCCAGTCCGGTGACAAGTCCGCCATCGAAGCGGAAGTCGGCGACATCCTTTTCACGGCAGTCAATCTCGCACGCAAGCTGCGCGTCGATGCCGAATCGACCCTCAACGCAGCCACCAACCGGTTCATCCGCCGGTTTGAAGCTGTCGATCGGGAACTCGGAGATCGTCAAATGGCCGATACCCCGCTCGAGGATCTCGACAAGATCTGGAACCGGATCAAACATCTATGACATTCGCTGTCCTCAATCCTGCTGGCCGCGATGCGGATCAGGTCTTCGCCGATGGGGCGGGCTCGCCCGAGGACCCCGGCCATCCGCCGGTCAATTATCACGCCTACACCGCCTGTTGCCGGGGTGGTTTTTTTCGCCTCGAAAAATCGCTTCCGGATTCCGTCCGGTGCGTGCTGGTTCTGCTTCGCAAGCGTAATTTGCGCAAGGCACTCGCGGCGGTGACTGCGCTGCGCGAGCGCGGATGCCGGGTCTTTGTTTCCTGCAAGGAGTCCGGTTCGCACCAAGTGGCCAGCCTGCTTGGGGATGTCTCACGGTGGCAGATTTTTCAGGAGATTTGCTCGGCCTCGCATGGGGCGATCTCCAGCACCCCCGAGCTGGTTCCGCTCTATTTGGCCGCCGGGTGTCCGCAAGCGGAGTTTGTGCCCACCCCTTATCCGGTGGACTCCCCCGCGTGGGATTTCAGCCAGCCGCTTTCGAAGAGAAGAGGAATCTTCGTGGGGACCCGCGAATTCGGCACTCCCTCCCGTAACCACCTTGCTGCGGTTGTCCTTGCGGACGAAATCTCTCGCGATCTCTCGTGTCCGCTGGCGGTCGTGAACACCGAAGGACGCCATGGCGGAATGATCCTCAAAAGCCTGCGCAAAAAAAATCCGCTCCTGTTTCTCATCGAGGCTCCGTTGGCATATCCGGATTTCCTCCGCGTCATGGCCCTGCACCGCATCGTGTGGCAACTCGATGCCAGTGCCGTTCCCGGCCAGGTCGCCGGCGACGCCCTGCTGTGCCGGATTCCCTGCCTCGGCGGTAACGGAGCCATCGAGCGAGTCGCCTTCCCGCGCCTCTCCTCGAAGACCCGTGAGGAGGCTGCCAGCCTGGCTCGGAGCCTGCTGACAGACGATGTTGCTTGGATGCGTGAGACGGAGGCCGCCGGGGAACTCGCGCAAAAGCACTTGTCTTTTGCGTCCGGTGCCGGGCGGCTCCGGTCGTTTTTCGCGAGCGGAGGGGAGAGAGCGTGAGCGTCCTTGCCAAACAGATTTTCGAGCGGAGCCGACTTCTTTACGAACCCACTTCGGCCTTCGATCGGCTACATTCGGCAATATTATTGAGCGAAGATCTATTCCTCTGAGTCGGGATCAGGCATTGTTTGATGGGAGAAAGCGGTTGTTACTTTTCTGTCGGATTGGTTTGTTCGATCGAAACGGGGAGGACTCCACGGACGCGGAGATCGCGTTGGGGGAAGGGGATTTCGATATCTGCGGCGCGGAAATCCCGATCGATGCGGGTGCGGAGTTCGCTGCCGACCTGGAGGGCGTTGAGGGAGCCTCCGAGTTCGAGCCAATAGTACACTCGGAAGTTCAGCGAGCTGTCTCCGAAGGCCTCGAAATATACGCCGGGCTCGGGGTTGCGGAGGACCTCGGGCTGACGCTCAATGGCGGAAAGCAGGAGCGAGATCACTTTATCCACCGGCGATCCATAGGCGACCCCGATGACAAAATCGAAGCGGTGTTGGGGGTCAGCGAGGGTCCAGTTGGTGACTTCTTTTTCGAGGAATGAGCTGTTGGGAACGAGGAGTTCGACGCCATCGAATTTGCGGATGCGCGAGCACCGGCTGCCAAGGTGCATGACTTTTCCCGTGCTTCCGGCGACCTCAATGATGTCGCCGACCCGGATCTGGCGCTCCAAGAGGAGAATGACTCCGCTGATGAAATTATTGACAAGGTTTTGGGCGCCAAAACCGATTCCGATGGCCAGCGCACCGCCGAGGAATGCGAACACCGTGAGCGGGATGCTGAGCCAATGGAGGACGGTGAGGGCAAGGATCGCTGTGAGCGGGATGAATACGCTGCGTTCGAGCAGCGACTTCTGCTCCTCGACCAACTGGAACCGCCGCGTCGCGGTGTGCGATGTCCACCGCGCCAGCCAGCCTGCAAGGAGGAATGCCAGGACAAGCCCGCCCAATGCGAGAACCACTTTTCCGATGGTGATGTGAATGCCCTCTCCGGGAAAGATTTCAAAAGACCAAATCCGGTGGATCGTGGAGGTGACGTGCTCCCATGTGCGTGTAACCCGGCGGGCGGTGCTTTCCTTGCCAAGGGTGGTGCGCACTTCGGCGAGGAACTCCTCCTCCGTGGTGACAATCTGGCGGGATTTGGCCATCAGGTTGCCAAGCGTCTCCAAGCGGCGCTGCGCATAGGCGACGGTTTCCTCCATGGTCTCCTTCGTGATGGGATCTTTGACCCCCTCTTGGAGGTTGCGTTGCACAAGCAACAGGCTGTCCCGGGCTTCGGCGAGCCGGCGATCGACGCTCGGGCGCAGGTCGTTTTGGCGGGCGATAATCTCTTCTGCCTGAGCCATCGTGGAGCGGAGTTCGCCCGCATCTTCACCCGTGGCAAGAGCGTGAACGCCATTCCAGTGGGCCTTTTCGTCCGCGATGAGAAACCCTTGGGCCTGGAGTGCCGAGAGAAGCCGTTGAGCCGTTTCCGCAAGCCCATCCGCCGCTGCCGCGCGTCCCTTCTCCACGGGCGTTGTGGCTTTTTCCCGCAACGCCGCCGCAGCATCCGCAAACCTTGAATAGTTTTTTTTCAGCGCCTCGGTGGCTTTATCGAGAGCTGTCTCTTCTTCCGTGAGTTTTGCCAATTGAAGCTCTGCCCTGCGAGGATCCAATTGCCGGTCAAATCCTCCGGTCCGCAGCGCGGTGCGGAGAGCATCCTGGCGGGCTGTGGTCTTCTGGAGAACGATCTCCTGCTGCGCCAGTTTCCACTTTCCGAAAAATGCCGCTGCCGCAGCGGCTCGGCTTTGAAGCGAGGAAAGCTCTAGCCTGAGCTGTGCGCGGGCTTTGATCTCCGGATTCTCCGCAGTGGCCGCTTCCTCATGAAATTGCCGGGCCGCTCGTTCGGCATTGGTTTCCAGCGCCTCATTCTGCGAAACAAGGCGTTCGATGAGCTCCCGCTCTCCCAATGCGGATTCCCGGTCGAACTCCGTGTGCCGCAAGTCGTCGCGCATGGCAACGGCTTCCTCTTCAGACTTCGGGGGCGCGATGGTTGGACTCTCCGAAGCGGAGTCCATCGATGCGAACTCCTCCATGATCGTGATCGCCGAGCGGTAATGGCGCTGGACCTCGCGGGTTGCGGCACGAAAGTCCTCCAAGCGGGCCTCAGCAAGGCCGGACGCCTTGATCCGTTCAACCAGCGCGGGTTCATTGGCCTCCTCCGCTTTGGCCGCCTCGATCTGCTCGTTTGCCCATGCAACCTGCGCCGGAATCGGGGCGGATTGGGCCTTGGCCCCGCTTCCGCCAACCGACTCCAATAGCGACTTGATTCCCTGGGCGGCGGCGGACGGTGGAGCGCAAATTGCAAGGATCGCCACCAGCCCGGCGAGTTGGATGGGACCGCGCAGGGTGCGGAAGGTCCCCGTCGATTCAGGGTTTGATTTCCATCCGGCAAGCAAAGTCAACATGCCCTTCATGCAAAAGGTTTTCGTCCTTGTGTTCAAGCCCACGGGAGTCTGATTCCGGAATTTGCTCGCACGAGGGATGAGGGGCTGCCAGAACTTCGCTGCGCTGCGCGTCAAAATGATCCTCCCCTCCCTAGCCGAAGCCGGGAGTCCGCATTTTCGACCGATCAAATATTCACTCTTTCCTCCCCTCGGTCTCGCCACTTTGACTACTACTCTTGGCCGAATTTGATTGCCGCAGCGGCCACCAAATCCGGATGGTCAGCGCGCCTGCGACATCTTGCGTATGCCGGAGGCTGGAAAAACCTGGAACCGCTTTGGCGGGTTCTCATCCGTGCCGGCCATGTTTCGCGCGGTCTTCCCGCTCTCGAAGCCGTGCTGGAGGGGTTCGACAAGTATCGCAAGGGGGCGCGGCCAGTGGAGGAAACCGGGCATTCCGAATCATCCCTCCGCTCGATTTCCGATATCGTTTCTTAGATCGGTGTGGAATCAGAAGCCGGACCAGGGATACAGGTTGCCGTCCCCTGTGCCTTCGTAGCGGGCCGTCATGGCTGCCGGGTCGAACCGGTCAAATGCCTGAACGTGGCCATCGGTAAAAAGGATAGGCGTGCGGACTCCTTTTTGGCCATCGTTACGGAACGAAGGAGTCTGGCTGTAGTCGTCCTTGTCGGCATCGAATTTCGAGCTGCTCCAATAGACGCACTCCCCTCCCAAAATATGTTTGCTGAGCTCTGCAATCCAGAGGCGGTTCACCGGACCAAACTCCTTTTTTGAATCCGTTGTGGATAGCAGCCCTGCGCGGCTACCGAGGTAGTATCCAAATTCGACTTCCGGGAGGTTTGGAGAGCGAAAGACTCCGCGATTACTTCCGATGTAGCTGTCAATGGCCTGCTGCCATGGCCACTTCGTTGGGTCGGTATCCTCTGCCTGGTAAGTAATGTCCCCCCCAGCCATGGGATAGAGGTTTTCATGTTCGCCGGCATAGGTATTGAGTGCTACGCCAATCTGGCCGAGGTTGGCGACGGATTTTGCGGCTTTCCCTTTATCCAATGCCTTGGTCACGGCGGGAATCGTCAGAGCTGTGAGGATGCCAATGACGGCCACCACAACAAGGAGTTCGACAAGAGTGAATGCCCGGGATTTCATAGCCAGTCTGTGCTATACGAACGGGTTCACTTTTACAAGACATCCGCTGACAAAAGACTGTTCACGAATGCTACGGCGCGGGATTCCGACCAGTATTCGCGGGCCGAGTTGAAGGCGGAGAAGCCGACATGACCTCCGGAGGCGGGGGCCTCGAGATGAAAATTCGGGTTCGAGCGGGCGGCGGATTCCGGGAAGCACTCTGGGGGGAGAAAGGGGTCATTTTTTGCGCTGACCAGCAAGGTTGGGACCTGGATATTTGGGAGGACAGGTTTGCTGCTGGCGCGATGCCAGTAGTCCTCGGCACTGGCGAATCCGTTCCATGGAGCGGTGAAGGCCCCGTCGAATTCCGCAAACGTCCGCATGTGCTCCAAGCCGCGGGCGTCCACGAGGCCAGGGAAAAGGGCCATTTTTTGCCGGACTTTTTGGCGTAGGCCCTTCAGGAAGTGGTGCATGTAGATCCGGTTGAGTACGGATTCCAGCCGTTTGGCACTGGAGGCGAGGTCGCAGGGAACCGAGAAGCAGGCGGCACCGAGGATGCGTGGATCCGCATGGGGACCGGCATCGCCGAGGTATTTGAGCGTGATGTTGCCGCCGAGGCTGAATCCCACCAGCGCGATGCGGGAGATGTGACTCGGCACGTGGTCCAGCACGCATTGGAGGTCGTCCGTTGCGCCACTGTGGTAGGAACGGAGTAGCCGGTTTGGCTCCTCGCTGCAACCCCGAAGGTTCCATGCGATTACGTTCCATCCCGCCCGTAAAAATGCAGCGGC
>JBBQRY010000093.1:0-7626 GCA_038214335.1 Chthoniobacterales bacterium | reverse complement strand
GCGGCCCCCCTCGGGGCCTGGGTTCGCTCGGAAAATGGCCGCCCCCGCTTGACAGACACTTCGCCGCCGATGGGGCCCGGAGGTGGGGTGCCCTCGCCCTACCCCTCATCAGGAATGGCGTCCTCCGCCAAAGGCAGCTTTTTCATACTTCATCCTTCATACTTTCAAAGGCCACCCGTCGGCTATTTTCCGATGCAAAATCGGCGGAAAATTTCGCCGAGGATTTCTTCGGTATCCGCTGTGCCGATGATCCGTCCGACGCGGTCGAGGGCGGCGCGGAGATCGATGGCCGGGAGTTCGGGCGGTTGGCCATTGCGGACCTGTGCGGCGGCGGATTGAAGGGATTCGGACGCCGCTTCGAGGAGCGTGGTATGCCGGGCATTGATAGCGGCCAGCGATTGACCGGATGCGAGGTGACGTCCGCAAGTGGAGTCTATCATGGCATCAATGAGTGCCGCAAACCCTTCGCCAGTGAGCGACGAAACCTGCAATACGCCGTCCGGATGGGCGGGGGATTCAGTCACGAGATCGGACTTATTGACGACGACCAGTTCGCGATCCCGCCATGCGGCGTGGCCGCCAGCGACTCCAGCAAAAAAACTCTCAAACGAGTCTTCGCCATCGAGTTCCGTCGCATCGAGCACGTGGAGCACGATGTCCGCTTGCTCAAGAACCCGCAGTGCGCGGCTCACCCCCTCCTGCTCGATGGGATCGCCGGTTTCCCGGAGTCCGGCAGTATCGGTGAGCCGAAACAGGATTCCGCGCAGGCAGGCAGATTCCTCAATAGTGTCGCGAGTGGTTCCGGGAATCGCGCTCACAATCGCACGCTCCATTCCGAGCAGCCGGTTCAGGAGGCTCGACTTGCCGACATTGGGCCGTCCCACAATCGCCACCCGCACGCCCTCGCGGAGCAGGCGTCCACTTTCGGATGTGCCCAGCAAAGCAGTCATCCGCGCTTGGACTGCTTCGATTTTTTCGACCAGCACGGCACCGGTTGCAGGATCAATCCCCTCTTCCGGAAAATCGATCCATGCCTCGAGGTGAGCAATCGCTTCGAGGAGGTCGCCTCGAATCCCCGCAATTTCCTCGCCAAGCCGTCCCTGCAATTGCTCTGCAGCAGCCCGCATGGCAAGAGGTGTGCGAGCGCTGATGAGGTCCATCACCGCTTCGGCCTGCGTGAGGTCGAGCTTGCCATTCTCAAATGCCCGCTGCGTGAATTCCCCCGGATCCGCCGCCCTTGCACCCAGTCGGAGAACCATCTCCAAAATATGCGCCGGAAGCAAAATCCCTCCATGACATCCGATCTCGACCATGTCCTCGCCCGTGTAGCTGGCAGGCGCAGGAAATACCGTCACCAGCACGTCATCAACGAGTGCTCCCGCATCATGGATTTCGCCATGCGTCGCACGGCGTGGCGCGGGATGCGGACCTCGAAAGATTTTTTGCAAAATCCCATGCGCTGCGGGTCCTGAGATCCGCACGAGCGCGACGGCTCCTTCCCCTGGGGGAGTGGAAACGGCAGCAATCGTGTCTTCGTAAAGCATCGGAATCCTGTTCTGTCTGAATCCCTCGTTAGGTCTTCGCGAGAGCGCCGCGGGGGATTTTTCCTGCCGCGTCGATGTTGCGCAACTCCGTGATAAACCGCCGGTTCTGGTCCATCGTGCCAATCGAAACCCTCACCCATGCAGGCAGGTGGTAGCTGCGCATGGCGCGGACAATGATTCCTTTGCGAAGGAGTTCTTGGAAAACGGCATCGCCGTCGCCCACATGCACAAGAACGAAGTTGGCCACACTCGGAACAAACTCGAGTGCCATCTCAGAGAATTCCGCCTGCAGGTAATTCCTTCCCTCATGCGTGAGTTCGCGGGTGCGCTGCATGTGGGCAGTATCCTCCAACCCGGCCAGCGCTCCAGCCTGTGCGATCCCATTCGCATTAAATGGCTGCCGGGTTTTCTGCAACACCTAGGCCAGCTTCGCCGGGGCCAGACCGTATCCAATCCGCAGGTTGGCCAATCCTTGAATCTTTGAGAACGTCCGCATCACCACGACATTCCGCCCCTCGCGCACATACTGCAGCACATCCGGCGGAGTGTCCAAAAACTCAATGTAGGCCTCGTCAAAAATCACGAGAACATGATCCGGAACCCGATCCATAAACGCATCCAATTCCTCCTGCCCAACCATCGTGCCGGTCGGGTTGTTGGGATTCGCAACGAAGAGCTGCCGCGTGCGCGGGGTGATCGCCGCGAGCATGGCATCCAGATCGTGGGTGTAGCCCGGATCTTCGACATCAATCGTCTTCGCCCCAAAAAGTTGAGCCATCAGGTGATAGACCGCAAAGGCGTGACGCGCCGTGATCACCTCATCGCCCGGACGCAAAAACGCATGCCCGATAAACTCAATGATCTCGTTCGACCCATTGCCAAGGATCACATTTTCCCGCGCCAAGCCGAGGTGGCAGGCAATCGCATTCCGTAGCGCCCAGCCTCCGCCATCCGGATAAAAATTCGCACGATTGAGGGCGGATCGCATGGCGTCCACTGCGCGGGGCGAAGGCCCCAGCGGGTTCTCATTCGAGGCGAGTTTGATGATGTTCTCAGGTTCGAGTCCCATTTCCCGGGCCAATTCCTCAATCGGTTTGCCGGGTTCGTAAGCGACGAGGTCCAGAATGTGCTGCTGAGCGGATTTCCACATGCGCAAAGTTTGCAGAATTTCGCGGCCAGCGTCAATCTGTCGGAAAAGATGTGTTGTCAGACGAGGTGGGTGATGCGGCCATTGATGAGGTTCTCCCAACTCGGCAGTGGACATGCAGGTTCAGAAAATTGCGGGCGATCCGGGGCTGTCGGTGCTGCGGAATGCGGGATCTGCGACAACGGATACAGGCCAGTTCTCGGTGCTCGTCGGATGGGGAAAAGGCAAAGGGGCTATTATTTCAAATCAAGACTGGAGCGACGGATCTCAGGCTGGAAGTGGAGACCTCGCCAACGTTGGCGTCCGGGAGCTGGGCTACCACTCCTGCAACGACCACCGTGGTGGCCGGCTCGACGGTTTTTCAGAAAGTCAAAACTTCTGTTCCTCTTCCTGCGGGAGATCGGTATTTTGTTCACTTGAAAGCCACCCGGCTTTAGGCGACACAAATCCGCTCAGCCAATATTTTCCAACCATGAAAATTTCCCCTTACGGTCAGTTATCCGACGGACAATCCGTCGAAATGTTTACCCTTGAAGCTCCCGATGGCGCGTATGTCGAGGTGATCACCTTTGGAGGCGTCATCACTCGTCTGGTGGTTCCGGACCGCAATGGCCGCATGGCCGATGTCGTGATGGGTTACGGCAACCTCGACGCCTATGTGGCAGGCAAACAGCTTTTTGGAAGTCTGGTCGGCAGGGTGACGGGACGCATTCCCCATGCGCAATTTTCCCTGAATGGACGGGTCTATGAGCTGGCGAAAAATGATGGTCCGAACCATCTGCATGGCGGGATCTGTGGATTCAACAAACGCGTCTGGTCAGCGACCCCGGTGACGCGCGAGGATGGGGCGGACTCCGTGCGTCTCGAATTCTTCAGCCCGGATGGCGAAGAAGGCTATCCGGGAAATGTGAGGATTGCCGTCACGTACACGTTTACCGCCAAGCATGAATTCATCATGGAGGTCGATGCCACGACGGATTCCGCCACGCCGCTCAGCATCGCGCAGCACTCGTATTTTCACCTCGGCGGCGAGGGAACCGGTTCGATCCACGACCACGAAATGACGATTTTTTCGGATCGAGTTTTTGGCAAGGACGACATCCTGACTCCGCTGGCCGATCTGCACCCGGTCCAAGGCAAGCCGGAGGATCTCCGGCATCCGCGTCTCTTGGGAGATGTGATGTCGAAGCTTTTCCATCAGCACGGTGACTTCTATTTCCTGAAAGCTGCCCCCGGTGGGCAGCAGGTGCTGGCGGCTCAGGCGCGGCATCCTGCCAGCGGACGCGTGCTTGCTGTTTCCACAAACGAATCCTGCATGCAGTTCTACACCTCCGCGATGCTCGAAGGCGTTCATGTCGGAAAATCCGGCACCCTCTACGCTCCGTTTTCGGGATTCTGCTTCGAATGCCATGGACACCCCGCCGCCATGGATCACCCCTCGCTTCCCAGCATTCTTGTCACGCCGGAGACCCCACTCGCACGCACAACCACCTACGCCTTCTCGACCTGCGAATGAATGATGCATCCTGCCTGTAGGGGCAGCATCCCAAGTTTCCTGACCCGCTTTATTTTTTGTAAACCGCCTTGTCATCGAAGAGCTTTTCTTCGGTGACCGTGAGGGGCTGCGCCGAGCGGTCGAGTTCCTGAAAGAAGCAGCTTTCGTAGCCGGTGTGACAGGCACCCGTTGTCTGTTTCACCTCGAAGAGGAGCACGTCCTTGTCGCAATCGACAAACCAGCGCACGACATCCTGCATGTGCCCGCTGGTTTCGCCTTTGAGCCAGAGCTTCTGCCGGGACCGGCTCCAATAGGTCATCTTTCCGGAGGCGAGAGTCCTCTCGAGTGACTCACGGTTCATCCATGCGACCATCAAAACACGCCCCGTAGGACGCGGAGTATCGCTGGCTTCTTGCACGACGACGGGGATCAGCCCGTCCGATGTAAATTTAAAATCAAAGTCCACAGGATTGCTTTAGGTTGAACTTCAGGATAATCGAGAAGTGGCGATGAATGAACAGAAAGAAATGACAATAACCTCCCCGTCCCCGCAACTCCGATATTGGGAGACTCCCCCGGAATTTATCCGGATTCGTGTGGCCGACATCGAACCCTTTGTGCCGAAGGCCAATGCCTTGGCCCCATTTCCAGAGGGTCTTTCGATAGAACTTACTGCCGCGCAAGTTTTTGTAAAGAATGTTCCGCGTCTCCCGCTGCGCGTTCTCTCGGAGCTGCTGCCGGGGTATTTTTCGCCCTCTGAGGGCATGGTTAAATTGCCGGCCGCGAAACTGGCCGCGGCCTACCGTATGGTGCGGCATGAGGAAAAATTGCCCGATCCCGAGCCGAAATCGGTGCCCGAACCTAAAACCGAGCCGCTTGCGGAATCCGCGCCGCAGCCCGACAGAACGGACAGAACCTATAGGACCGACAAACCGGAGTCTCAGCAGATCCCGGCAGCGGCTCTGCAACGGGCAGCTTCCGAACCTGCCGCCTCCGTTTCGCCCCAGCCCGCTGATTCGTCACCCGCTCCCGCGCTTCCGCTACAGATTCCGATGGCGGCAAGGGCTTCCAGCATCCCCCCGCCTCCGACAGGAAGTCCCAAAGCCCCGCCCTTTCCGGTGGCTCGTCCCGTTACCGAAGAGTCCCAAGTGGCTTCGGGAAAATTCCCTCCCAAGCGCACGGGCTCATTCGTGGGCCTTCCGCTCCTGCGCAGGAAGACCGCTGTCGCTGCGGTGGAACCGCCTGCCGAAACGGTGCCCTCCGAACCAACACCACCCGTTGAGGAGGCATTGGCGACACCTCCCCCGCCATCCGCCGAGCTGCCTGCAGAATCCAGCTCCGCGCTTCCACCTGCTGAGTCCTTTTCTGATTCCTCCAACATCAAGAAAATCGAGCTTCCCGCATCCATTGAATCCTCCACTCCAGCGGCGGCCATTGAGGAGTCAGCTCCAGAGAAATCCCTGCCAGCCATCAGCGAACCGGAACCTGTCAAAGCAGAACCCATCGCAGCCGTAGAGCCTGTCGCAGTGGAACCAGAACCCATTGCAGCCCCTCTCCCAAAGGAACCGCAGACCATGACCGTGCTGGAAACTGAGCCCTACACCGGCGAATCTCAGCACCAGGAAATCGTCGAGCAGGAGCCTTTGCAGGCACTATTTCTGACCGAGGAGACCCTGACAGTGGATGGCATCATCCAGCATTGCTGCGGACTGCCTGGGATCAATTCCTGCGTCTTGGCGCATGAGTCCACCATCGTGGCCTCGCACAATGTGCCGCACGGGGTGGACTTGATTTCGATGAGCGCGAATGCGGCCGATATGCTGCGCGCTATGCGCGAATCGTCCGCCCGCATGGGCGTGGGCACGGTTCCAGCCGTCACTCTACACACCGAAAAAGGAGTCATCAGTTTCTTCAACCGCGACGAACTCACCATGCTGGTCTTTCACAAAGACCGCGGATTCGTGCCAGGCGTCCGTGAAAAAATGGCCGCCGTGCTGGGTGAGCTCACCAAAGCCCGCCTCACCCTCCCAATGGGCGGTGAGGACGCATGAGCGCCATGGCGAAGGGTGGTGACATCGTCGATCCGGCGACGACCGAGAGCAGAGGGTAAGGATGATTTCATGATGCTCCAGCAAAGTTTTTTTAAAATGCCGTTTGACTCCTGCCGATTTTCAGCTTCCTTGAGTAGTTTTTAAGATGGAATCCGAACAATTGATCCTCATTCCCCGCCGTCGTCTGATGGGAATCATCCTTGCCGCAGGGGCTGGGCTGCTTGCCGGCGCCTCCAAGGCCGATGCCATGTGGAGCGTGATGGACGTGCTCAACGGCGCCAGCGACAACAAACCCGACCTCTCTTCCGTGCCGCCTTCGATGCGGGGTGTGCTTGGCTACCAAGCCGATGCCTACCGCAAATTCCTTTCCCGCATCGGGCTGAGAAGGATGTCTGTGCAACAGATTATGGACACCCATGCCAAGGCCCACGGCAAAATCCACAATACCCTGCCTCCGCGCCAGCTTTGGGGAAACATCCGCTCGACCTTGCTGGCTGTGGACAAAGTGTCTGTTCGCTTGGGAGAACCCGTCGGCGAAGTCCTCTCGGTTTATCGCTCCCCCGCCTACAACGCCACCTGCCGCGGTGCCAAAAGCCAATCCTACCATCTTAGGAACAACGCCATCGACATGCGGTTCCATTCCTCGCCGCGCAAAGTGGCCCGCATGGCTCGTGACATGCGCAAAGCCGGCCTCTTCAAAGGCGGGATCGGACAATATCCCGGATTCACTCACATGGACACCCGTGGCACCAACGCGGATTGGTAAAGCGCGAAGCTACCCTTTCACCGCTCCGCTGGTGAGGCCGGTGATGAACTCTTTTTGCAGGAGCAGAAAGAGGCACAGGACGGGTGCCACCGAGATCAAAGTTCCCGCCGTGAGCAATCCGAAATCCATCGAGTAAAGCCCCTTGAGCTGAGCGATGGCCACGGCCAGTGGGAATTTTTCGGGAGTCTGGAGCACGATTTGCGGACCGATAAAATTATTCCACGATGCCAGGAACGTGATCATCAGGAAGGCAGCGATCATCGGTCTCACAATCGGAAGAACAATCGTGAAGAAAAGGCGGATCTCCCCGCATCCGTCAATGCGTGCGGCTTCCATGAGGTCGAAGGGCACGGCATTGATCATCGTCTGCCGGAAGAGAAAGACCCCGAATGCGGGAGCCATGGCCGGAAGAATCAGCCCCGCATAGCTGTCCAGCAGGTGGAGGTTGTGGAGCAATTTGATAGCCCGGAGCCAAGAGGAGCGCTCCCGGCACGATCAGCGACCCAAAAACAATCAGCGTGACCGGTGTCCGCAGACGGAATTGAAATTTCCCGAGCGCGTAGCCGCCCATCGCCGCGAACAGGGTCGCCAGCACGGCCGTCAGCGAAGCCAAGAAGACAGAG
>JBBQRY010000092.1:0-7783 GCA_038214335.1 Chthoniobacterales bacterium | reverse complement strand
ACCATCAGCACCGAGACCGAGGCCGTCGGCATCAAGAAAGGCAATTACGTGACCGGCACTGTCTGCCTTGTCCTGCGCAAGCGCGTCTCTCCCGAGCCCGGCTTCCTCGACGAGGTCTATCCGCTGGTCGAAGACGAAGTGCGCCGCCAAATCGCTTCCATGCAGGCACTCGACGAGGACGGCGAGCCGAACTTCAACGACGCCGACTACCAGCTCGCTGCCTACGCCGCCGCCCTCAAGGTGCTCACGCAATACGCCACCCTCGACGGCAAGGACGTGGAGCACGAGGTCTTCGCCGTGCGCGAGCGCCATACGAAGAGCGATTTCCAGATCGTGATCGAGCGCGCCATCACCATCGCCTGCGACCTCCTCATCCCTCGCGGCCTCGACACCTCGTGGCGGGAACTTTCCCTCGTCGAACGCTACTACCTCCGCGCGCTCGACATCGAGAGCCGTGGGGAGCGCCGCAAAGGCATGTATGAGGAACTCGCCCGCGGCTTCGGCGTGACGGACATCCGGCCCCTGCTCAAGAGCGACCAGGCCAACGGCACGCGCATGCACACGCCCAGCGGCTTCGCCGCCGCCGGCCTTGCACCCATCGGCGAAGCAGGCACCGATGCGCTCCCCGCCCGCCGTGGCCGCGCTGCGACCGGAACCGCACACCCTTTTGCCTCTTCCCCGCTCCGGCACCTTCTTTTCGCCATCCGCGAAACCGCCACCGCCGACAACAGCCCCGAACCCGGCCGCCAATACCTGCGCGACACCTTCGGCCAAGGCTACTGGGGCCAGCGCGAACGCTTCATCGCCCTCCTCGAATGGCTCGCCGCCCTCGGCAACGCCGAAGGCATGAACGAATGGACCGAAGATTCCACCGCCGCCCGCATCCTCGCCGGCCGCCTCCGCAACGATCAGGCTTAAAATTTTCCAACCAACAAGATGAACCAAACCGACCTGACAGCTTTTGACCGCGGAGCGGAATGGGTCCGCGCGGACTTCCACCTGCACACGATAAAGGATCCCGGACAGTCCCGCAGATTTCGGAGCGAATACGCGGGAAAGGAAAACGACTTTCCCAAAGATTGGATTGCCAAGCTGAAGAGCGAGGAGGTCCGGGTAGCGGTCATCACAAATCACAACCATTTCGAACGGGACGAATACAAGGAGTTGCGAAAACTTGGAGCCCGTGAGGGAATTCTGGTTTTGCCCGGCGTGGAGTTGGGCATCAAGGAGGGAGGAGGCGGCACGCACACCTTGATCGTGTTTGATCCGGAGGGTTGGGTCTGCAACGCGCAGAACGATGACCGGATCAAGCGGTTCCTTGACAGCCAGTTTGTCGGAGTCCCAAGCGAAGGCAGCCGGACCAAGGACGATCTTTCCGGCTGTTTGGAGGCACTGGACAGTTATGGGCATGATTACTTTTTGGTCTTCGCCCACGTCCAGAGCAGCAACGGGCTGTTCGAGGAACTGAACGGCAGCAACCTTGCCCATGTCATTGCGGGATGCGGCAAGCGCTGGAGGGAGCGGGTTCTGGGTCTGCACAAAGTCAAGCGCGGCGATGTCGTTCAGACGC
This sequence comes from Chthoniobacterales bacterium, assembly GCA_038214335.1. GTDB lineage: Bacteria > Verrucomicrobiota > Verrucomicrobiia > Chthoniobacterales > Terrimicrobiaceae > QYQL01. The sequence continues at coordinate 6,213 of JBBQRY010000092.1, read as the reverse complement.
GTTGGCTGGAGGCCATGCCATTGCCTGCATTCGTTGAAGGCTCTGATCCAAAGGAAATGGCGGAAGTTGGTGGCGGAGCGCGTCGCTGCTACGTCAAAATTGGCGAACCGACCTTTGCTTCGATCAAGTTTGCCCTGCATGATTGGCGACAGAGAGTTTCCACTGAGATTTCCAACACAAAACATTACCCGCGCCTGCACCGAATCTCGTTTACCGGAGGTCTGTTGAACGGCCAGTCGTTCTCCCTTTCGGACCAGCTGACCTGCTTGATCGGTTCGCGTGGCAGCGGCAAATCGAGCGTCATAGAGTGCCTTCGCTTCGGTCTGGGACTTGAAAGTGGAGAGTCCGACATCAAATATAAAAATGGGCTTGTGTCTGCGATGCTGGCAAACGGGGGAGAGCTTTCGGTCACCGGGATTTCCGCAGACGGTTTTGCTTTTGAGATTAAACGTCCGCTCGGCTATGACCCTGTCGTGCGACTTGAGGGAAAAGACACCCGCCTGCGTCCGTCTGACGTTCTTCCCGGAATCCTCTATTTTGGGCAGAAGGATCTCGGTCACCGGCATCCGGGATTTGAAGATGATCTCTTTTCCAAGTTGGTTGGAGTTCATTCCGTTGACGAAAGAACATTGGAGGAAAATCGCATCGCTGCCGTCCGGCAAGCGGTTGAGAGCTGGCGTTCGATGCTGCGCGCGAGCGAAAAGGAGCAGGAGTATGCTCAGGAGGAAGAACGACTCCGGCATCAACTCGCAATTTACAAAGAAAAAGGTGTGGAGAAACACCTGAGTCGACTTACGGCATTTGATGCGGATAAACGAAACCTCGCCGAATTTCTGGAGAATCTCGAAAATTTACGAGCAGAGATGGAACTCTCTCCAGAAGATTGGGAAGGGGTATTGAACGACTGGCCGATTCTGAAAAGTGAGGTTCTAAGCGATCAGGCTCAAAAGGTAAGTGAGTCCAAGCCGGAATTGGGTGCGGTCCGCGACGATTACGCCCACGCACTCGCTCGCATGGACACTCTGCTGTTGTCAATGATTCAGACATTGAAAGATGTCGAAGAAAAGGAACTGCTGGTTCAGGAAGAATTTGCAGCACTCCAGCGGGAGATTGACGCACCTGGGTTGAATCTTGAGGAGTTCCGCTCGCGCAAGTCCCGCCACGAACAACTTGTCAAACTTCTCAAAGCGGCTGGAAACAGAAAGGAAATGGCTGCCCAGGCACTGACCCAAGTGGAGAGCGCGGCACGGGCACTTCACGACCTCTGGCGGGAATGGCATCGCCGGGAAGACCAGGAACTCAAAGCCAAAAGCATTTCACTTCCACCTTCGCTGAAATTCTCGATTGAGTTCGAGGGAGACCGAGAGGAATTTCGGGCCTTCTTAAAATCGAAATTTTCTGGAACCGGATTTCGTTCAAATTCCATCGATAGGCTGGTGGAATCCTTCCCGAACGGGTTTGCGCTCTTTCAGCGAAGAGCAGAAATCGAAGCCTTGCTGGGCGGCAGTGCAGATGTAGCCAAATGCGATATCCAGCTACTCGAAAGTCTGACCGAATTTCTCACCTACCGCGTGCCGAGTAAGCGAACAATCGAGTTCAACGGTATGCCGATTCAGGATCTTTCACTCGGCCAGCGAGCTACGGCACTTCTCGAACTCCTTATGTCTTTGGAGGGCCACCCGATTTTTCTGGTTGACCAGCCTGAGGATGACCTCGACAACGAAACAATTTTCCGCCATGTCGTGGAGCCACTTCTGGAACGAAAAAAGCGGAGCCAGTTCATCATTGCCACTCACAATCCAAACATCCCGGTGCTGGGCGACGCCGAGTTAGTCCACGCATGCCGTGAGCAAGATAAGGGCCGGTATGATCACACCTCGGGAAGCCTTGACTCTTCAACCACCCGGGATGCGATTGTCTCCATCATGGAGGGTGGCGCCCAAGCCTTCGAACAGCGCCAAAAAATTTACAGCCAATGGACGAATTCACTCTAAGAGAAGAACTCCTCAAGGGAGAGGACAGCACGCGCCAGTTCAAACGCCAAATCGATGGGCAGGACCATCTGGCAAAGGAGATTGTTGCCTTTCTGAACACTCGCGGCGGCCGGGTTTTTGTAGGTGTTGACGATGACGGAGTAATTGTCGGGCTTACACAGGAAAGGGTGATTGCCCTCGCAAACACGATATCGAATGCCTGTTCCCAGTGCGTCAACCCTCCCTGCTCCGTTCTCACGTTCAATGTTTCTACAGCAGAGGGCGTGGTCGTGGTGATCGAAGTCCCCGACGGGGCCGACAAACCCTATCAAGACAAAGACAAGCAGTTTTGGGTAAAGAAGGGCGCAGACAAGCGCCGGGTAACGGAAAGGACGGAACTGAGACGGCTTTTCCAAGGCGGCCATGTCACATATGCCGACGCGAGTGCTGTTCCAGGCACAAATTCTGGTGACCTTAACTTCGATGCCATCCGGTCATTTTATGAAGAGAGGTTTCCCGCAGAATCCCTCTCCCACGATGAGACTGAAATGGCTCAACAACTTCAAGGTATCCGGTTGATGGTCGGCGATCAGCTCGGACTCGCGGCTGTCCTGCTTTTTAGCAAACGACCCTCCGTGCTGCTCCCCGAATTCACAATCAAGGCGGTTTGGTTTAAAGGCAATGACCAGGGCGGGACCGAGTTTCGGGATAGCCGTTGTTTTGATGGGACACTGCAGAGTCAATATGAGCAAGGAATGGCCTTCTTCAACCGGTGGAACGGCAGGATACAAGATGGCGGAGGGTTCAACTCTCCAGGCCGAATGGAAATCCCTTCGTTTGTGTTCGAGGAAATCCTTGTGAACGCTCTTGTGCACCGCGACTATTTTATCGCGGATTCCGTGAAGCTTTTCATTTTTGATGACCGGATTGAGATCCGAAGTCCCGGCACTCTCCCCAATAGCCTGACGGAGGAAGAAGCCATGAGGGGCATTGGTCGTGACAGGAATCCGCTGCTGCTCTCACTGGCCTATCAACTGATGAATTATCGAGGTTCCCGCAGCGGGCTCAAGCGCGTGAAATCAGCCATCCCCGATGTGATCCTCACTAATGACATTGGTGCAGAGGAGGTCATCGTCACACTCCCGCTCGTGTGAAGATATATCCTCCGGTTCCGATCTGTCGGCCTTCCTCTTCCCTCCGGAACTTTCCAGACTGATGCTCCATCGCCACTCCAGCCGCCGCACCCGTCTCGATCAAGCCGTTCTCACCCGACGGCTTGAGGGAGCCGCATCCTACGACCGGATAGCAGGGTATTTTCGTTCCAGCCTTTTTGAGGTGGCCGGGGAAGCGGTCATGAATGTCAGCGGAAAAGTTCGCATCATCTGCAACTCGGACCTCGATCCGAAAGATATGGAGACCGCTGCCGCCGCCCAGGCCGCCCTCCGGCGGAGTTGGTGCGCGGGTCGGCCCGAAGAGGCTCCACCTGAGGCTATTCCGCGCTACCGAGCGCTCTATGCCGCCCTCACTAGCGGAAAACTGGAAGTTCGCGTGCTCCCCGACACCGCATTTGGCCTCATCCATGGCAAAGCAGGCGTAGTCCGTCGGGCTGATGGAGCAGCCATCGCGTTTCTCGGGAGCGTCAATGAAAGCTCATCTGCTTGGAAAGTGAACTACGAGCTGCTTTGGGAGGATGACGATCCCGAAACCATCAAGTGGGTGCAGGAGGAGTTCGCCGCGCTCTGGGATGACCCGAGAGCCGTGGATCTGGCCTGCTGTCCGTTCATCGCGCAGGACGTGAAGCGCATCATTTCCCGCCGGGTCATTGAACCAGGGGAGATCGTGGCGGACCCAACCGCTACTGCCGCATCCGCCGCAGTCGAAACGCCTGTCTATCGCCGTGAGCAGGGACTCTGGCCGCACCAAAAGTATTTTGCGCGTCTGGCACTAGAACGACACCGGCTCGGTGGTGCCCGTCTGGTTCTCGCGGACCAGGTCGGCTTGGGAAAAACGATCCAGCTTGCGATGGCCGCGCTCCTCATGGCTCTCGACGACCCGACAGGCGGGCCGATTCTTGTGCTGGCCCCCAAACCGCTTCTCCAACAGTGGCAGGATGAAATGATGGAGCTGCTGCTGCTGCCCTCCGCCCGGTGGAATGGCCGAGCGTGGGTGGATGAGAATGATCTGGAATATCCGTCAGAGGGGCCCAAATCGCTCGGCAACTGCCCGCGAAGGATCGGCCTCGTTTCGCAGGGACTCGTGGTCCGCGGTTTGTCGGAGGCAGTGAATCAGCTCCTGAACCGCCACTACACTTGCGTGATCGTGGATGAATCGCACCGCGCCCGCCGTCGTAAAGTGCCGAAGGTGGATGCCGGACCCGACGAAATTGACGAGAAGGCGGAACCCAACAAACTGATGGCATTTCTCCGCCAGATCGGGCCAAGAACAAAAAGCATGCTGCTCGCTACTGCCACTCCGGTGCAACTTCACCCGGTCGAGGCATGGGATCTCCTGCACATTCTCTCCCACGGCAATGACGGAGTTCTCGGGGGGTGGACACAGACCAGTCCGTGGTTTCTCCCCAGCCGCTGTCTCGCAATCGCCACCGGCGACGCGGCTGTGCCGACAGAGGACGTCCGCGAAGGATGGCAATTCGTTCGCGACCCTTTGCCGTCCCGCTTTGAAGACCCGGATTTGAAACGCATCCGTGACAACCTGGATGCCGAAGACTCCAAGTGGCAGTTCAAGCCAGAAACCCTCAATCAACTTTCCCCGGCGATCCGAAATGTCCAGCTTCAGTCGGGACTGCTCCCGAACTACGGGGAACGATTCAATCCTCTGCTGAGGTGTATAGTGCGTCGCACGCGCGGGTATCTGGAAGAGATGATCAATCCGGCAACGGGCAGCTATTTCCTGCCCAAGGTCGCAGTGAAGCTATTTGGGGAAGAAAACGAAGGGGCACTCGTCCTCACGGGATACCTGCGCGACGCCTACGAAGAGGCGGAGGAGTTTTCTCGACTCCTCCAACAACGGGTGAAGGGGGCGGGGTTTTTCAAAACGCTTCTCCTGCGACGCCTAGGTAGTTCAATGGAGGCCGGCCGCCGCACCATACGCAGGCTCCTTGGCGAAGAGCCTGATACCCCGAATGATGAGGATGAGGATGATGCCGACGACGATGCCGCTCCACAAATCGGTCGGCCACCACTGGCGGTGAGCGAATTTAAGAATTTCACTGGCCCTGAGTTGACATCCCTGCGCCGCTGTCTTGGTCTTCTCCAGCAGGGAGGCAATAATGACCCAAAACTCGAAGCGTTGATCGGTTTTCTTCTGGGCAGCCATCCCGAAGCAAGAATCCGCTGGCTCGATCTGGGCTGCATCCTTTTTTCCCAGTATTACGACACAGTTCGTTGGATCGGAGATGAACTGGCCAAGCGTTCCGAATTTTCTGGCATGGACATCGGGCTTTATGCTGGAAGTAATCGCTCTGGTTTCTGGCGCGAGGGAAAATTCCAACGATGCGACCGGAATATTCTCAAAAGCCGTGTTCGCGCCGGTGACCTGAAGCTGTTGCTCGGGACTGATGCCGCGTCAGAGGGCCTCAACCTCCAGCGCCTCGGCGCACTCATCAACATCGATCTTCCCTGGAACCCGACGCGCCTAGAGCAACGCAAAGGACGTATCCAGCGCATCGGCCAGGCGCGGAGCGAAATCTGGATCGCCAATCTCCGCTATCGCGATTCCGTCGAAGACCGTGTTCACCAAGTGCTGGCCAACCGGCTCGAAGCCATCCACGGGCTATTCGGCCAGATCCCCGACACATTGGAGGATGTATGGGTGCAGGTCGCTCTCAACGACGAGCAAACCGCCCGGCAACTCATCGACCGGACAGTGGCCACCAGAAACCCTTTCGACGTGAAATACAGCAGAGTGGAGGACGCGGACTGGGAAACATGCTCCGTCGTTTTAAACCCAATACGAGTCAAGGAAATCCTCTCAATCGGATGGTAACAGGACGAGCGATTCCCGTGGAAGTTGATGTGTTGAGCTTTTCACAGCTCTTCGAGGATTCACCGTTTCCGATGGCCGTGGACACCTATCAAAGGGGCTTTGTCTGGAACGACGATAAAGTCCGGCAGTTGGTTGACGATTTGGCGTCCTACCAAGGAGATCCAGATCCGAAGCCACCTTACTACATGGGCACCATCTTGATCCATCGTAACAAGGACAAGCAGCGGCACTTCAT
>JBBQRY010000091.1:0-7807 GCA_038214335.1 Chthoniobacterales bacterium | reverse complement strand
CAAGGATCAAGCGCTCCTCTTCGCGGGTCGGATACCCGACATGCACCTTGAGCATAAACCGGTCGAGTTGGGCTTCCGGCAATTGATAGGTGCCTTCCTGCTCAATCGGATTCTGGGTCGCCAGCACGAGAAACGGATCTGGAAGCTTAAAGGTCTGGTCGCCAATCGTGACCTGCCGCTCCTGCATCGCCTCCAGCAGCGCACTCTGTACCTTGGCCGGGGCGCGATTGATTTCGTCCGCCAAAATGAGATTGGAAAAAATCGGTCCGAGCCTGGTGGTGAACTCGCTGTCGCGCGGATTGTAGATCAGTGTGCCAATGAGATCCGCTGGCAGAAGATCCGGCGTGAATTGCAGCCGCTGAAAGCCAGTGTGAATCGAGCTCGCCAAGGTCCGCACGGTAAGCGTCTTGGCAAGGCCCGGCACACCTTCCAGCAGCACGTGGCCGTTGGTCAGCAGCCCGACCAGCAGCCGGTGAACAAGGGTTTTCTGTCCCACCACGACTTTGCCCACTTCGGAAATCAGGGGATCGACCCATTGGCGGTTGTCTTGGACTTGCTGGTTGAGTTCGGAGGTGTTGATGCTCATAGAGTGTGTTTTACTTTGTAATGACAGTTTTGTGTTGGAAATTGAGACAGGGTAGAAAGGGATTTCGTTCAAACTCTGCTGCAATTTTCTTCTTGGAGAGCCCGGCACGCTGCGGAATGGCAAAAGTTCGGTGGAAGAAAGGCGGGCATGAGGAAAGCAAGTATCCGGCAACCCACCGGGATGGTCAAGGTTCGGTTGGAGGCCTGCGGTTTGGGAATCCGCTTGCAGAACGGGACCTTCGCGGGTAGGCATCGTGAACGATTTCGAGGCCCATGTGGCTCGAATATTGCTTCTTGTACCAACCACATTATGAAAAAAGACTCTTCCGACACCACGCCCATGGAAAAAGCGATTTTGGACCACCTGAAATTCACGCGGGTGCGGGATGCTGCATCGGCCACCACGCAGGACTGGTGGATTGCGACATCGAAGGCGGTTCAGAACATCCTCATTGAAAGGCTTTTAAAGACTCAGGACTGCCACAACGCAAACAACGTGAAGCGGGTGTATTATATTTCCCTCGAATTCCTGATGGGACGGCTTTTTGTGAACAGCATGTATGGGGCGGGGGTGATGGAAGAGGTGCAGAGCGCCCTCGAGAAGCTGGGCCTCGACATGGATACCCTGCGGCAGGAGGAATACGACATGGGGCTGGGAAATGGCGGTCTTGGACGGCTGGCGGCCTGTTTTCTGGATTCGCTCGCCACGCTGGATCTTCCGGCGGTGGGTTACGGAATTCACTATCAATACGGACTTTTCAAGCAGGAGTTCCGGAATGGCTACCAAGTGGAACTTCCCGATGATTGGATGCAATACGGCACGCCATGGGAAATCGTGCGTCCGGAATACACCACCGAAATCCCGATTTACGGGCATGTGGAAAATGTGTTCGACAATCTCGGAAATTACGTCTCGCGCTGGGTCGGCTGGAAAAAGCTGCTCGGGGTGCCATTCGATATCCTGATTCCTGGGTATGGCACAGAGACGGTGAATTTTTTGAGGCTGTGGGAATCACGCGCCTCGCAGGAATTCAATTTCGAGGCCTTCAACAGCGGTGGCTACGAGCAGGCGGTGTATGAAAAAACCGCCAGCGAGACGGTCTCTAAAGTGCTGTATCCGAATGACAAAACCGAGAGCGGCAAGGAGCTGCGCCTGGTGCAGCAATACTTCCTTGTGGCCTGTTCCCTGCGCGACATCATCCGCCGATTCCATAGGCATAACCAAGAGTGGGAAATGCTTCCAGAGAAGGTGGCCGTGCAACTCAACGACACGCATCCCGCGCTGGCCATTGTCGAGCTGATGCGCCTCCTACACGACGACAATAAGATGGCGTGGGACAAGGCATGGGGCATTGTCACCCGCACATTCTCCTACACGAACCACACCCTGCTGCCCGAGGCCCTGGAAAAATGGAGTGTGGGACTCCTGCAAAAAGTGCTTCCCCGGCACATGCAAATCATCTTTGAGATCAACAAGCGGTTCATAGAGGAGGTCGAGCTCAAGTGGCCGGGCGATGTCCACAAAAAGCAATTGCTCTCGCTCATTGAGGAAGGCGACCACCAGATGGTTCGTATGGCACACCTGTCGGTGGTCGGCAGCCATGCCGTCAATGGCGTGGCCGCCCTGCACACCAAGCTGCTCAAGACCGAGTTGTTCCCGGAGTTTGACGAGCTTTATCCCGGGAAATTTCAAAACAAAACAAACGGGATCACTCCCCGGCGCTGGGTTCAGGCGTGCAACCCGGGCTTGAGCGCCCTCCTCACCGGGAAGATTGGCGACGGCTGGATTCGCGACCTCGACCAGTTGCGCGGCTTAGAGAAGTTCGCAGACGACCCCGAATTCCAAAAAGATTTCATGGCCGTGAAGCACGAGAACAAGGTCGATCTGGCACGCATCATCCTCCACGATTGCGGGGTCGAGGTCGATCCTTCCGCGATGTTCGATGTCCAGATCAAGCGGTTGCACGAATACAAACGCCAGCATCTCAACCTGCTCCACATCCTCGCGCTGTATCGGCGGATTCTGCAAAATCCGACTACTGAAGTGACTCCGCGGGTGTTTATTTTTGCTGCGAAAGCGGCGCCCGGATACGACCTCGCCAAGCTGATCATCAAAGCGATCAATGCCGTCGGAGCAAAGATCAACTCGGACCCGCGCATTGACGGAAAACTCAAGGTGGTCTTCCTACCGAACTACCGGGTTTCGCTGGCGCAACGTATTGTGCCTGCGGCGGATCTGTCGGAGCAGATCTCCACCGCCGGCAAGGAAGCCAGCGGCACCGGCAACATGAAGCTCGCCCTCAATGGCGCGCTCACCATTGGCACACTCGATGGCGCAAATGTCGAAATCCTTGAGGAAGTCGGCGAAGAAAATATTTTCATCTTCGGAAAAAATGTGGATGAAGTTCGGGCGCTTCAGGCGGCAGGCTACCATCCGGAAGAGATTTATCAGGCCAACGAAGAATTGCGGGCGGTGGTGGATTGGATTGGGTCGAACTATTTCACGCCCGAAGAACCCGCTGGGGTGCTCTCGCCGCTGCGCGACAATCTGATTTACCACGATTCCTACCTCTGTCTTGCGGATTACGCCGCTTACAGCGAAGCCCAGGAAAAAGTGGCGGTGGCATTCCGTGACAAATCGCGCTGGGCCAAAATGGCGATCCTCAACACCGCCCGCGTCGGCAAATTTTCCAGCGACCGCACGATTGCGGAATACGCTCGGGATATTTGGAAGATCGAACCTCAGAAGGTCGAATGATTTCGCCTATCCTCTATCCTTCGTTCCGCTCCAATGCACGATGCAGTGACGAGAAGCGGAAGGGATAGGAAAGGGATTCTGCCTTGGCGGGGATGGCGCGGGTGCTGTCCAAAATCACATGCGAGAGGTCGCCGAGGAGGGTTTTGAGGAGGATGGCTGGAACCGGAAAGATGGCGGGACGGTGGACGCTGGCGGCGACGGCTTTCGTGAATTCGGCGTTGGTCACGGGGTCGGGAAGGGCGGCATTGAGCGGTCCGGTGACTGCTTCGTTGTGGAGCGCCCAGAGGATCATTCCCGCCACATCTTCGACATGGACGCAGCTCATCCATTGGCGTCCAGATCCGAGACGACCACCGAGGCCGAGCTGAAAAACCGGACGGATCAGGCGCATAGCACCTCCTTTGCCAATGACAAATCCGGTGCGGACGGTCACGACACGGGTTCCGAAATCCTCCGCACGATAGGCTTCTGCCTCCCAAGCTTGGCACGTGTCTGCAAGGAATCCGTTTCCCGCAGGGGCGGACTCATCGACAATTCGGTCCCCGGCGTCTCCGTAAAATCCGATGGCCGAAGCATTGATGAGGGTGCGGATCGATGTGGCTCTGGAACCAATTGCCTCCACAATCTTACGGGTTCCTTCGACCCGACTGCGGAGGATTTTTTTCCGACGCGACTTGGTCCAGAGTCCGAGAATTGGCTCTCCGGCAAGGTTGACAACCGCATCGAGATCCGCGAGGTCGGCGGCCGACTCAAACACCCGAAAATTCGGTCGCTTGGTGCGCGAAAAGGCAATGACCGTATCGCCATTCTCCGAGGCCATGCGGTGCAGGACCGACCCCACAAACCCGGAAGCTCCAAAGATGCCAACGTGCAAGCCGGTCATGATCTCAGAGGAGGAGCAGCCGATCAGGTCGCCATGTAGGGAAGGGCGGCGGCGCGGGTGCGCACGTCATCAACGCCTTCGATGAGGTCGGAGATCGCATCCCAGCGTCCGGTAAGCAGGGCTTCTTTGGCGTGATCAGGAAGCGACGCAGGGAAGTCCACATCTGCAATGCTCACTTTGTTTTCCGTGAGATCGATCGTCAGAAGGGCTGCGGGGTCGGCTTCGATGAGGTCGGCCACGGCACGAATGTCGGACGATTTCATCACCACGCAGGGCATGCCAAGGGTGGTCGAGTTGCCGAAGAAAATCTCTGCAAAACTTTCTGCAATGACGGCGCGGAATCCGAACCGATAGAGTGCCTGTGGGGCGTGTTCGCGGGAGCTGCCGCAACCGAAATTCGACCCCGAGAGGAGGATGGAGGCACCCGTGAAACGCGCGTCGTCCAGCGGATGCGTGCCCCCTCCGGAACGGACCGCGTCGCGGGCGTCGTAAAATGTGAACTCTCCGAGTCCGTCAAACGTCACACACTTCATGAACCGCGCCGGAATGATCCGGTCGGTATCGATGTCGTCACCCGGAACAAAGACTCCTCGTCCGGCCACTTGGGAAATTTTTTCTAATGCCATGGTTTTGTCAGGTAAAGGTTGAGAAATCAGGCGACGTTGAAGACCTCGCGGGCGTCGGAGATTTCACCGGTGACGGCGGCAGCGGCGACCATGAGCGGGCTCATGAGCACGGTGCGTCCGGTCGGGCTGCCTTGGCGGCCCTTGAAGTTTCGGTTGCTGGAGCTGGCACAAAGTTGGTCACCGACGAGTTTGTCGGGATTCATTCCAAGGCACATCGAGCATCCGGCGCCACGCCATTCAAACCCGGCATCGCGGAAGATCGCTGCCAGCCCCATGCTCTCGGCGAGTGCGGCAACTGCTTGGGAACCCGGCACCACGATGGCCTTGAGGCCGTCGCGCACTTTGCGTCCGCGAAGGTGGCGCGCCACCTCGGTGAGATCGCTCAGGCGGCCATTTGTGCAGCTTCCGAGAAAAGCGACATCCACTTTCGTGCCCTTGATCGGCTGTCCGGCTTTCAAATGCATGTGGGCCAGCGCCTCTTCGGCGGTGGCGCGGTCTTTCTCTGGCAGATCTGCCAGCCGGGGCACCGACTCCCCAATGAAGATCGCCTGCCCGGGGTTGATCCCCCATGTCACGGTCGGCGCGATATCCGCCGCTTGAAAAGTCACCACATCGTCATAAGAGGCATCGGGATCCGAGGCCACCACTTTCCAACGCGCCACCGCCGCGTCCCAAGCCGCAGGTTTCGGAGCGTAGGGACGTCCTTGCAGGTAGGCAAAAGTGGTTTCGTCGGGATTCACGTAACCCACGCGGGCGCCTCCTTCGATGGACATATTACAAACGGTCATGCGCTCCTCTTGCGTGAACGCATCGAAAGTGGATCCGCCGTATTCGTAGGCGAAGCCGAGCCCACCATTGACGCCGAGCTTACGGATGATGTGCAGGATCACGTCTTTCGCGTAAACCCCTGGGCTCAAGCGGCCTTCGACATTGATGCGCCGAACCTTCGGCTTGCGGATGGCCATCGTCTGGGTCGCCAAAACGTCGCGCACTTGGCTGGTGCCGATTCCGAAGGCAATGGCCCCAAAGGCCCCATGCGTCGAGGTATGCGAATCGCCGCAGGCAATCGTCGTGCCCGGTTGCGTGATCCCCTGCTCCGGTCCCACAATGTGGACAATCCCCTGCTCGCCGGACGGCAGATCAAAAAATTTGACGCCGGACTCTGCACAATTCGAGCGCAGCGCCCGGATCATCTCATCAGCCAGCGGATCACTGAACGGCTCCTGGCGCTCATCCGTTGGCACGATGTGATCCACGGTCGCGAACGTGCGGTGCGGAAACAGTACCTTCAGTCCCAGATCGCGCAGCATTCCAAAGGCCTGCGGACTCGTCACCTCGTGAATGAGGTGCGTGCCGATCAGAAGTTGCGTGGATCCGTTCGGGAGTGTGCGCACCGTGTGCGCCTCCCACACTTTATCAAGTAACGTTTGGCTCATAAAAAATCCCGATCACTCTACCGTTCCCTCGCCGTCTGGCAATCACGGATGGCTTGGAATCTCAGTGACTGCCGAGGTATTCGGCGGTGCCGTCTTTTGTGGCCTTCATGGCGTCTTTGCCTTTGGACCAGTTGGCTGGGCAGACTTCGCCGTGTTTCTCAAAGTGCTGAAGAGCATCCACGATGCGGATTGCCTCTTCAACGCTGCGTCCGAGCGGCAGGTCGTTGACGACCTGATGACGGACAATGCCCTCGCGGTCGATGAGAAAGAGTCCGCGATAGGCGACGCCATCGGCAGAGAGCACATCAAAGTCCCGAGCAATTGTGCGGTGAATGTCCGAGACAATCGGATACTCAACGCCTTGGATTCCACCCTGGTTCTTCGGAGTGGTCAGCCATGCGAGGTGGGAAAATTTGCTGTCGATGCTGCATCCGATCACTTCGACATTGCGGTTGTGAAACTCTTCGAGCCTCTCCTGGAAGGCATGGAGTTCGGTCGGGCACACAAAGGTGAAATCCAGCGGATAAAAGAAAAGGACCACGTATTTGAATCCGCGGTAGCTCGACAGCTCGGTTTCGGTGAATTGTCCGAGGTGGACGGCATCGGCTTTGAAGTCAGGGGCTAGTTTTCCAACAAGAACGCTCATGATAATAGATTTGGTTGATTCTGAATTGAGCGAAAACTGATACCATCATCTGCCGTCTTCGCCACCGAAAAATTTTCCCGGCTTGCCAGAGACCCCCCTTTTCCACGAATGTTAGGGAGTGTTCCAAGTGGTCTTCAACAAAATCAGTGCTGCTGAGATGGCGGCGCTTCCGAAAGAGCTGCAGCTTGATCTGCTCTCGGAGTTTCATTTTTTGCCGGACGATCTCGATTCGCTGGATCGCGAGCAATTTGGGAGGATCACCCGCGAGGGTCGCACCCTGCACCGATATCGGGCGAAAGATTACCGGATTTATTTCGAGAGGCATACGGAGGGGCTGCTGATCCATCGGGTTTTGCACAAGAATACGATTCGGGATTTCCTCTTCCGCTCGAACCTTCCACTCGATGATGAGGATCGCGGACTGGCGGATACGACGGATTTCTGGTCGCTCATCCACGAGGCGGAGGCGTCGCGGAAATGAGCTGGTTCACGGACGAGACGCAGCGGCTGGCGGCATTTCCGGTGGCTCGGGAGCGGATTTTTCTCGGCCACGCCGGCGTAACGATCCTGCCGCGCTGTGCGGCGGATGCCATGTCCGCCCATGTCGAATCCAGTTGTCTGCACCACCAAGAATTTGGCGATGTGCTCCGCGATGTCGCTCGCAGCCGGGCCGTCTGTGCTAAGGTGATCGGCGCGCATCCAGATGAGATTGCCCTGCTGGGTCCGACCTCGCTGGGGCTGAGCCTGTTTGCCAATGGCTTGGACTGGCATGAAGGCGACGAGTTGGTCTGCCATGCGGATGACTATCCGGCCAATGTGTACCCCTGGGCGGCCCTCGCGGCCCGAGGCGTCGTGATCCGCACAATCCGTCCA
>JBBQRY010000090.1:0-7807 GCA_038214335.1 Chthoniobacterales bacterium | reverse complement strand
AGCGTGCTCAACCGCAACGCCACCGAAACCCGACAGCTTCTCGCCAATCTCGGTCTCGCTCTGTGAGCCCCCGAACAATGTTAATTTCCCGATGCCACCCATTGGTCGCGTCACCACTGCCATGAGCTTGAGCCCCCTTCGCTCGGCCTGTCAGTGTTTGCACATTTCGGGCATGCGCCCGATACGGCGTCCTCCCTGTGAAATGAGTGAAATGAGTTGCAGAGCGGCACGGGTTTTTATTATTACTTTTTCTAATGCCACCAGCCAAAGACGACGCCCCTGTATCAAAACCCGAGTTTCTTAAGGCCTATCGGGTCATGCTGCTTGCGCGGGTGTTGGAGGAAAAGCTGGCGAGCCTGTATCGCGGGGGGATGATCAAGGGCGGGGTGTTTCTGGGGCGAGGGCAGGAGGCGCTGAGTGTTTCGATTGGGCAGGCATTGAGGAAAGGCGATATTTTTGCACCGCTGATTCGGGATCAGGCGGGGAGGCTGGCCTTTGGCGACACGGTGCTGGACACCTTGCGCACGTATTTGGGATCCCAGCTTGGGCCGATGCGCGGGCGGGATGGCAACATCCACCGAGGTCGTCCGAGGGAGGGATATTATGCGATGATCAGCCATTTGGGCGCAATGATTCCGGCTGTTGCGGGCGGATTGTTGGCCCGGCGGATGAAGGGGGAGACGGGGATTGTGGGCGCGACTTGCCTTGGGGATGGGGGAACCTCGACCGGGGCGTTTCATGAAGGGCTCAATGCGGCGGCGGTCGAGCGGTTGCCGCTGGTGCTCGTGGTGGCCAACAACCAGTATGCGTATTCGACTCCGAATTCCCGACAATTTGCCTGTCGGGATCTGGTGGACAAGGCGATCGGATACGGAGTGGCCGGGCACAAAGTCGATGGCACCAACCTTGAGGACTGCCTGCGCACGGTGCAGAAGGCCGTGCGGGCGGCGCGCGAGGGTGGGGGACCCCAGCTTGTGGTGGGCGACTTGCTCCGGCTGGTTGGGCATGGGGAGCATGATGACGCCAGCTATGTCGATCCGGCTTTGAAAGCCGCGCCTGTGGGTCAGGATTGCGTGCTGCTTGCTGAGCAACGCATCCACGCCGAGAAGTGGGCGACTCCCGAGGAGACCGCCGCCTGGAGGCATGAAGCCGAGGACGAGGTCAACACGACGGTGGACAAAGTGCGTCGTGAACCCGGACCCACCGCCGAGGAGGATGATTGGATGGCCTTCTCGAATCCACAATTTGTCGAACAATACGCCGCCGTATGATCACCTATCTCGAAGCCATCCGACTGGCGCAGGAAAAAGCCCTTGCCGATGACCCCCGCGTCTTTCTTTACGGGCAGGATGTCGGAAATTTTGGAGGAGCCTTCAAAGCGACCAAAAACCTCAGCAAGGAATTTCCTGGCCGGGTGATCGACGCGCCGCTGAGCGAGGACGCAATCATTGGCATGGCCGTTGGGGCGGCGATTGAAGGGATGCGTCCGATTGTAGAAATGCAGTTTGCGGATTTCTCGACGTGCGGGTTCAACCAGATCGTGAACCATGCCGCCACGCTTTTCTACCGCACCGGCATTGCGTGTCCGATTGTTGTGCGCCTGCCCAGCGGCGGCACATCCGGCGGCGGGCCGTTCCACAGCCAGAGCATGGAAGCGCTGTATGCCCATTACCCGGGGCTGGTCGTGATGACGCCTGCCACGGTGGAAGATGCGTATTCGATGCTGCTAGAGGCCGTTGCCTTGGAAGATCCGGTCATCTTTTGCGAGCACAAGTTTTTGTATTACCACCTGAAAGCGGAGGGAGTTCCGGAGTCCGGACTTCCTGTGGGCAAGGCGCGGCTGGCCCGCGCCGGACGCGACGCCACGATTGTCACCCATGGGGCGATGCTGCATGAATCCTTGGCAGCCGCCAACGAGCTGGCCGCCGACGGATACGAGATCGAGATTGTGGACTTGCGAACGGTGAAGCCGCTCGACCTCGACACCGTGCTGGCCTCGGTCGCCCGCACCGGACGCCTGCTCTGTGTGAGTGAGGAGTGGCCATGGGGGGGCGTTGCCGCCGAAGTGATTGCCCGTGTCACCAGCGAAGGATTCGGACTTCTCGATGTCGCTCCCCAGCGTCTTAACGCAAAGGACACCCCTGTGCCCTATCACCCCGACCTTTGGTCCGTCCACCGTCCGACCGCATCGGCGATTGCCGAAGCGGCGCGCAGAATCTTAAATGTTTAATATGGCCCTTGCACCCATCCTCATGCCCCAACTTGGCGAATCTATCGCCGAGGCCACCATCGTCCGGGTTCTTTTCAAAGAAGGCGATGCGATCCAAGCGGACTCCGATCTCATTGAGGTCGAGACCAACAAAGCGGTGATGGGAGTGACCGCTCCGTGCTCCGGCCGGCTGGGTCAGGTTCACGCCGAGCCGGGGCAGAGCTATCCGGTGGGTGCCATTCTCGGGTATATCGAAATCAGCGATGAGGATGCCAAGCGGCTCGGGATTGATGAGGATGAACCCGTCAAACCGCAACGTCCCGAAAAGAAACGCATCGAAAAACCTGCCCCGCCCACCGCGGTGGAACCTACCGTGAAGAGCGGACTGCCCGTGCCGGCCCATGCCGGCGGAGCCAGCTATCTTTCGCCTCGTATGAAGGCCCGCATGTCCGAACTCGGACTTCGCATGTCCGATCTGAGCGGCATTCCTGCAAGCGGAGCCGGAGGCCGGGTGACCATTGAAGATTTGGAGCGGTTCATGGCGGGAATCGAACGCAACAAGACGACGCCCGCTTCCCCGATGCGCAAAGCCGTGGCCGATGCGATGATCCGAAGTTGGTCGCGCCCGCTGGCCACCGTGGTCCGTCCGATCCAGCTCGATAACCTTCTCGCCCACCGGCGCAAGCATCCGCTCAAGCCTGGCCCCGCACTCTACACCCTGCGCGCCCTCGCCATCGGCCTCGGAGAAAACAGTGCGCCAGCCGGACGCCTCATCGGAGAGCGCATCGTTCACCCTCCATCGATCGATATCGGGTTCGCAGTGGAAGCCGAAGACGGCGTGATGGTGCCAGTGATCAGGAATGCCGACCAATTCGGACTCGATGACCTCGTGCCCCGCTACAACCGGCTGGTCGAGCTGGCCCGTCAGCGCCGCCTGCCCGCAGGCGATACCGGCGGATCGATTGCCACGATCACCAACTACGGAACATTTGGGCTCACCTTGGCTACTCCGATTCCGCTTCCAGAGCAGACATTGCTCATCGGAATGGGCGTGGGACAAACTGTGCCATTCTGGAATCCAGCCATTGAAGAGTTTATTCCCGTCGTGGAAGCCCAGTTCACGCTGAGCTTCGACCACCGTGTGCTCGACGGAGGAGCTGCCGGACGCCTTCTCAAGCGCGTCGCCGAGTTGCTCGAGAATCCGGAGCTCCTGTAAATTGCCAGAAACATTTTGATTTTCGGACAGCATCTTGCAGAATCCGCTTTCATGCGAAGGGTTCTCAGGATGATGCAGGAGACGGCGGTTGTCCGCTGGATGCCTTGGGCGCTTGTCGTCTTTGCGATCATCTACTACGCCAGCTATGCGGCTGTCGGGTTAAACCTCGGCGGCGAGGGCGGCACGGCGGGCGTTGTCGCCATGCGGCTCATGGACGGTCAGCGTCCGATTGCGGACACGTTCCTTGGCTACAACGTGCTGTGGTTTTTCCCCATCGCGTGGATCTTTGAAATCACGGGCCCGAATTACCTCGTCATCCGATGGTATTTTTTTGGCTACTGCATCGTCACGGGACTCATCGCGTATTTCGTGGTGTTTGCACGCACTCGGAATCCATGGTATTCGGCGATTCCAGCTCTGCTCGTGATCCTGATTCCGGGGATGCTTTTTCGGAACTACATGCCGTTTCTGGGTATGCTGAATGCTTTTTTGCTCACACGTGCGTTCGTGGTGAGGCGGAACTCGCGCCGCGTCACATTGCTCTGGATGTTGACCGCCGGGGCGGGACTCGGACTCACATTCCTCTACCGGATTGATCTCGGGATTTTTTGCACTCTCATTTTCCTCGGGCAGGGTGTCCTATATCCGTTGGGCGTGCGCGGACAGTTCCTGCGGCGGACGGGACTTGCGGTCTGTGGGATGCTTGGCGGACTCTGTTTGGCGTGGCTCGTGCATCTGCCGTTTTGGAGCGATGCCAAGGTGCGCGGGTATGATCGCGAGTTTCTCGGACAATACACCCAATGGCTGGACATGGTCGCGAATGAGTTCCATCGGGAACTCGCGAACTTTGCGGACAATGATGCGTCGCAGGAAATCGCTATCACTCCGCCGGCGGCATCTTCTGAAGCAACCACCAAGCCTCCGGCCGGGAACACGCCGCCGCCGACCCCTTCCGAAGCGACCATCGCGCCTCCGTCCGGGGACACACAGGCGATCGAGGAGGGGACTGGAAACGCAAAATCGTGGGAAGATCGCGGTGCGCTCCGGCGTGCGCCGGTTTCGGACATTTTGCACGGGAAAAAGTGGGAGGACATTTCTTTCGCAATCAGCACGTATTTGCCGATTCTGGTATCCTTCGCAGCAATTCTTGGCGCAGGAATCGCCCTCCTTCTCGCGCTCTGGCGTCGGGATCTGGAAGCCAAAGAATGCTGGCTGTATCCGCTGACGGTTCTCGGGTGCGCGCTCACATTGTTTCCACAGTTTTTTTTCTTCCGTCCAGATACCCCGCATCTTTCGGAAGTGATGGTTCCGTTTCTCGTGGCGATGGCTCTGTTTGCATGGGAATGCGGGAGCCGTGCGATCAGATCGAAACGTTCGCTTTCGCGCTGGGGCTGGGGAGGTTTCGCGGTGCTTTGTCTTGTGACTGCAACCATTTACGCGTCCCATGCCCTGTCCAAACAATCCGCCGGCACCATCGCCGTGCGCAAGAGGGCGTCGCATTCCTTTGTGGCCCTCAATGGGGTGCGCGTTCAGGTGCGTGAACGCGAGGCCCGGTTCCTTGCGGGCCTGCGGGATGCCGTGCTCGATCACTCAAGCCCCGGCGAATTTCTCCTCTGCCTGCCGTATTCGCCAACGATCAATTTCATGACCGACCGCCCCTCGCCGCTCTACAACCTCTACGTTGATAATTCGACGGCCAGCGCCGAGTTCATGACCGACTTCCTGCGCCTGATGACCGAGAAATCCCCCTCCGTCGTCGTGATCGATCAACGCAAAATCAATGCCAGCGAGGCCTCGCGCTTCCGCAACTGGGCCCGCCAACCCTACGAGTGGCTGCAACAAAACTACGTCTTCATCGGACGCTACGACAACAACGAAGTCTTCGCACGGAAGGACAAAGTCCATGGCGAAATCATCCCCGAAGAAATCGAGCCGCCCAGGTAGCGCGGGCCAGGCGAGGAGTTGGCGGATGGCGTCAAAGGCGATCCTGAATGAATCGTCGTAGCGACGTTCCAGAGCACCGACTTTACGAATGGCTGATAATACTGAAGAGCGAGAGAACTTCCGAAAGGCATTCGACCGTTGCCGTGATGGCCTCAAGGCCTGATTTCGGCGCCCGGCCCAGGAGCCATTTATTTCCGAAAATTAAAAAAAGTTTTCTCTCAAGTTTTCTCGCGAGCTGCCGAATTGTTTGCTATAGAGATCGGTCACATGTCATCCGGCAGGTGGTGCCGAACACTCAACCAACCGGCACTAAAACTGAACAATCAGCTCGAAAGGCTCCCCGATCCGCTTCACCCATGAACCCACAACCCCCCCACGGATGAGAAAACGCCCGATACACATGAAAAATGATTCTGCAATTTGCCGGTCGCGCAAGGGAAGGGTTTCGTCCGCCATTCTTGTTGGGTTGGCTTTGCTTTTCATGGTTTCAGTCGCCCGAGCCCAGTGGGTGTCACAGACCTACGATTTGAATCCCGGGTGGAACGCCATCTGGGTGCCCATGGATTGCACGCAGGCGAAAATGGAGGATGTTTTTGGAGGAAAGAACATTGAAAGCGTCATCCGATGGAATCCGTATTCATCGGATGTTCAATATATTGCGGATCCCAGCCATCCCATATCGCAGGATCAGGAGTGGGCTTTTTGGCCAGACAGGGGGCCCCTTGCGGCCACGCTCAACAAGTTGACCGGAAATTCCGCATATTTGGTGAAATCGAAAGTGCAGCAGAGCCTGACGCTCAAGGGCAAGCCGCTCTTGCAAACAGTCAGCGGGAACATCAAGACCGGTCAATGCCTGACCGGGTTCCCCGTTTCTCCCGCAAAGAGCGGCAAGGTCAAGTTTAGCCAATACTTCTCCTACGATGCGGTTTTGGCAAATATCACCGAATCCTCTTACCACGGTGGCGGAGACAACATCGACAACTGGATCAAGCTGGTTTCCTCGGTCAGCTCCATCAAGCGTGGTGCCGCCTATTGGATCCGTTCAGCGGACTACACTCCCTATTACGGCCCGGTTCGTGTTCTCTCGTCGGATGGTGCCGGCCTGGATTTTGGAACGTCTGGAACGGCGAAAACGCTCACTCTCCGGAATGCCACGAATGGAGCGTCCAAAAAACCCATCACCGTCACGGCCTCCCCCGTGCCTTC
This sequence comes from Chthoniobacterales bacterium, assembly GCA_038214335.1. Classification (GTDB taxonomy): domain Bacteria; phylum Verrucomicrobiota; class Verrucomicrobiia; order Chthoniobacterales; family Terrimicrobiaceae; genus QYQL01. The sequence continues at coordinate 1,232 of JBBQRY010000090.1, read as the reverse complement.
CGAGCAGGCTCCAAGCGGCCAAGCCCCCGTGGCCGGTCAGGTTCCTCTGTATCAGGCAGCACTAAACCCCCAATCTGGACAGATGGAATACTCTCCCTTTTCCGCGTATCAACGCGTGTTGCAACCGGGTGAGGAGGTGACACTAACATTATACCTTGACCGGATGAACATGGGAAAAAGTGACGGGCTGGTTTACCAGGGGCTTGTCAAAGTGGCGGACGATTTGGGGTTGACTGAGATCATCGTGCCGGTTCGTGCGGTCTCGACATCACCGGCTGGACTCTGGATTGGGGAAGCCTCGATCAACAAAGTGGGCGCGGTGAGTGCCCCCGACGCTAATCCTGAACAATCGAGCGATGTGCCTTTCAAACAGCGGATCATTCTATTTGTGGATGATGCCGGGAAGGCCACTCTTCTTCAGCAGGTGTATATTGTGCCGGGACCTGCAAAGGATCCCGTAGCGATGACTTACAATTCTTACAACAAAACCCTCACCACCAACCCACCTGAACAAAACCTTACCAACCGAATTTCGTCCGCCACGCTTCCTCTGGATTTTGCGGAGGAGGGGGCAGGGACATTGAGCCCGGGAAGCACAACCACGTTTACTGTTTTGCTTCCCTTCGATGCTGCCACAAATCCCTTTGTTCACTCGTACCATCCGCAGCACGACAACCTGGATCCCAGCTTCCAGCAGAAACTGCCTGAGGGACAGGAGTCCTACACGATCACCCGGAGCATCGAGCTTCGGGTTTCAGCCTCTCCAGCCGGCTCCTTTGCCCCAGGCTGGGGAGCGGACATACTCAGCGGAACCTACATGGAAACAATCTCGGGATTAAAACAACAAAACATCAAAATCCAGGGAGAGTTTGCTCTCCATCGCATCTCCATGATCAAGACGCTCCAAAAATAATCATCTATTCCACGACACATTCCACTGGTCCAACTTATATATCACATTATGAATAAATCATTTCGATTCCTCGTTATCCTGAGTGCGCTGGCACTTATGAAGTCCGCTTTTGCAGTCGTCAGTGTGCCTGACACCATCGACTACCAGGGGCGCGTCCTGGATTCCACCAGCAACCCTCTCTCTCCCGGAACCCCGGCAAACTACAAGATGACATTCCGAATCTTTCCCGACTCCAGCGGCGGAAGCCCTCTCTGGACGGAGACCCAGATTGTCACCGTGATCAACGGGCAGTTTTCCGTGCGCCTCGGAGAAGGCCTTG
>JBBQRY010000089.1:0-7809 GCA_038214335.1 Chthoniobacterales bacterium | reverse complement strand
GTGTCGAACCATCTGGCGGTGCTGCGCAATGTCGGCTTGGTGACGGACGAGCGGCGGGGTCAGCACGTTTTCTATCGCCTGGCTGCGCCCTGTGTGACGAAAGTTTTTCATTGCCTGGAAGAGCTGCTTCAGGCGCGTGCGGGGTTACGTGGCGAGTGAGGAGCCGGGCGCAATTCTTAAACAAACAATAAACCAAAAAAATAAATCCTGATGAAATCCATCACTGTATCTGAATTAAAATCCCTCATGGCCGGGACTCCGGCCCCTGACGTGATCGACGTGCGCACGCCAGCCGAATTTTCCGCGGTGCATGTTCCGGGAGCGCGGCTGTTGCCATTGGACACCTTGGACTGCGCGGCAGTTTTGTCGGAGCGGGACAAGACGAACAAGACTTCGCCAGTTTATATTCTGTGTCACAGTGGGATCCGTGCGAAGAATGCGTCCACCAAGTTCGAAGCGGTGGGATTCGATGACAGCGTGGTCGTGACAGGCGGAACCCAGGCATGGGTGGATGCCGGCTACGAGGTGACCCGCGGCGAGCGCACCGTTCTGCCTTTGGACCGTCAGCTTCAACTCACCATTGGGGCTATGGTGGTGACAGGTGTCCTGCTGGGCGTTTTCGTCAATCCGCTCTGGATTTGGCTGGCGGGCTTCGCGGGATGCGGACTCATGTTTGCGGGGCTGAGCGGAATTTGTCCGATGCGATCGCTGATTGCGAAGATGCCATGGAATCAATCCCAGCCGGATGCCAACAAGAAATGCTGCGGGGTTTGAACCGATGAAGAAAAAAGTTGTGATTGTTGGGGGAGTCGCGGGCGGGGCATCGTGTGCTGCGCGTCTCCGGAGGCTGGACGAGCAGGCCGAGATCCTCATGTTGGATCGCGGACCTTATGTTTCGTTTGCGAACTGCGGGTTGCCTTACTATGTGGGCGACGTGATTACGGAAGAAGCTAAGCTGCTGGTTGCCAATCCGACGCTCTTCCGTGAGCGCTTTGATGTCGCCGTGCGCACGGAACATGAGGTCATCGGGATGGACCGCGAGGCCTGCGAGGTCGAGGTGAAGGACCTCGCAAGCGGGCGTGTTTATCGGGAGCCTTATGACGCACTCGTGCTCTCGCCCGGTGCCACGGCGATCCGTCCGCCGCTCCCGGGGATTGATTTGCCCGGTATTTTTGTCGTGCGCACGATTCCCGACAGCCGGGAAATCCGGGCATGGATGACAGAAACCTCTGCCAAGTCGGCGGTGGTTGTCGGCGGCGGGTTCATCGGGCTCGAAATGGCCGAGAACCTTGTGCATCGCGGACTGGATGTAACGGTTGTTGAAATGCTGGATCAGGTGATGCCGCCGCTGGATCCCGAGATGGCAAAGCCGGTGAGTGATCACATGGAAAACCACGGCGTGAAATTTGCCCTTGGCGATGGCGTGGCGGGGTTTGAGAGTAAGGAGGGCCGCCTTGAGGTGCGCACAAAATCTGGAGTGGTCCACACGGGAGATCTCGTGATCCTTGCCATCGGTGTGCGTCCGGAATCCACGCTGGCAAAGGCCGCTGGACTCGAACTCGGTGCCCGTGGCGGCATTTTGGTCAATGACCGGATGCTGACCAGTGATCCTAAAATTTGGGCGGTCGGAGACGCGGTGGAAGTGCGCGATATCGTCAGCGGAGAGCAGACGCTCATTCCTCTGGCGGGTCCAGCCAACCGGCAGGGCCGCATTGCGGCCGATGGAATTTGTGGGCGCGATGCCAGATTCCGCGGTGTGCAGGGCACGGCGATCTGCGGGGTTTTCGGACTCCAGGTCGCAAGCACTGGTGCCAGCGAAAAAGCGCTGCGCCGAGCGGGGATGGAAGATTTTGAGTGTGTCTTCCTGCATCCGATGAACCACGTCGGCTACTATCCAGGCGCGAAAATGATCCATCTCAAGTTGGTGTTCCGCAAATCCGACGGGCGGATTCTGGGGGCGCAGGCGGTGGGCGAGGCGGATGTGGATCGGCGGATTGATGCCATTGCGATGGCGATCCAGTTTGGGGGCACGGTCTATGATCTCGAGGAGGCGGAGCTTTGTTATGCGCCGCAATTTGGGGCGGCGAAGGACGCCGTCAACCACGCGGGAATGATCGCATCGAATCTCCTGCGGGGGGACCATCCGATCTGCCACGACCCCGGCGATGGCTCGGCCTATTTGCTGGATGTGAGGGATCTGGATGAGTTCGAGGAAGGGCACATCGAAGGAGCCGTGAACTTGCCTCTCAATGACCTGCGCTCGCGGCTTGCAGAGCTGCCACGGGATCGGGAAATTATCGTTTATTGTCGCGTCGGCCTGCGCGGCTATTATGCCACTCGCATCCTTCTCCAACACGGATTCCGGGTGAAGAACCTCTCCGGTGGATTCCTGAGTTACGAACAAAAATATTAGCTTTATGAAACGTCTCCTCATTCTCGCTCTGGCATTGGCCGGATGCCAAAAACATGAACCGGCCCATTTAAAAGAACAGCTGCCGACGGTTCAGACTCGATCGCAAAAGATCGAAAAGATGCCCCATGTTGCCACCGAAGAGGTTGTGGCCACGGTGAATGCGAAATTGCGCTCAGTCATTGAGTCCAAGGTGAGCGGAAGGATTGAGCAAATGCTCGTCGTGCCGGGGCAGCAGGTGAAGGAAGGCGAATTGTTGGCAACTCTGGACGTGCGGGAAATCAAGGCCCGGCTGGACCAGGCAACGCCGACGCTGGAGCAGGCGGAAAAGGATCTGCGCCGCTTCACCGAACTGCTTCAGAAGCGGGTGATCACCCAGCAGGAATTCGAGGGGGCAGAAGCCAAGGCCCGCGTGGCGCGGGCTTCAGTGATCGAGGCCACCACGATGCTCAGCTACGCACAGGTGACGGCTCCGTTTGACGGCGTGATCACGCGCAAGCTTGCGGATGTCGGGGACTTGGCCACGCCGGGAAAACCGCTCATCGAGATGGAGGATCCGGGTGCGCTGCGCATTGAAGCCTCCGTGCCCGATGCGATCATTGATCGGGTTTCCATTGGAGCGAAATTGCCTGTGCGCATCGGAAAACTCGATTTCGAGGGAACGGTCCGCGAGATTTCTCCTATCGCGGATCCCAGCAGCCGCACGATGTTGGTGAAATTAGATTTGCCGGCGGCGCCGGGGTTGCGCACCGGGCAATTCGGTCGGGTCTTCGTGCCGGTCGCTGAGACCACGGTGCTGCGCATCCCATCGGATGCGGTTCTTCGTCGAGGGCAAATGGAGCTGGTGTTTATCAAGGATGGCAACATCGCCCGGCTGAGGATTGTGAAGACCGGGAAGGTGTTTGATCAGGAGTCCGAGATTGTCTCGGGCGTGAACGCAGGCGAAGAGGTCATCACGGAAGGGCAATCCGACCTTGTGGACGGTCAGCCGATTGAGGAGAAGCCATGAGCGAGCCACTTGGGATTGCGGGACGTATCGCCCGCGCATTCATCAACTCAAAGCTCACGCCGCTGATCATGGTCACGTCGATCCTGCTTGGTGTGGCGGCCGTCCTGCTGCTGCCGCGCGAGGAGGAGCCGCAGATCAAGGTGCCGATGATCGATGTGATGGTCTCGATGCCGGGCACGGGATCGAAGGAAATCGAAGAGCGCGTCACCCGACCCATGGAAAAACTGCTCTGGGAAATCCCGGGCGTGGAATACATCTACTCGACCAGCAGCCCCGGCAGAAGCTTGGTGATTGTTCGGTTTGTGGTGGGATCGGATGCTGGAGAGAGCATCGTCCGGCTGAATCAAAAGTTGCAGGCCAACATGGACATCCTGCCACACGGGGTATCCCAGCCGCTCATCAAACCGCGTTCGATTGATGATGTGCCGATCCTCGCGATCACTCTGCACAGCGCGACCCAAGACCACCTCACGCTCCGCCGGCTCATCGCCCAATTGGACGATGCCGTCAAGCAGGTGCCGATGGTGGCCGAGACAAAAATTCTCGGTGGCGACCGGCGCACCCTGCGCATCCTCCTCGATCCTGCCCGGCTGGCCTCTCGCGGACTCACCCCCGTCGGATTGATCCCTCTCCTGCGCCAGGCGAACCAGCAGTTCACCTCCGGCGGACTCACCAGCGAAAACAAGGAAATCGTCATCGAAACCGGGGCGTTCTTGCGCAATGCAGAGGATGTCGGACAGGTCGTCGTTGGGGTGCATGAGGGCAAACCCATCTACCTGCGCGATGTCGCCGAGATTTTTGATGGGGCCGCCGAGGCTTCCAATTATGTTTTCTTTGGCGACGCCGAGCATCCGCAAGAACCGGCGGTCACGCTCACGGTGGCGAAGCGGCCGGGGGTGAATGCGATTGATGTCGCGCACAACGTGCTGCGTAAGGTGGATATGCTGAAAGGCACCTTAATTCCGGCCGATGTGTCGGTTTCTGTCACGCGGGATTACGCGGAAACGGCTGCGGAAAAATCGAACGAACTCCTCTGGCACATGCTCATTGCGGTAGTGGGAGTCTCGGTGCTCGTCTGGCTCACGCTCGGATGGCGTGAGTCGATGATTGTCGGCATCGCCATCCCCTGCACGCTCGCCCTCACGCTGCTCGTCTTTTACCTCTACGGCTACACGCTGAACCGGATCACCCTGTTCGCGCTGATCTTCAGCATCGGCATCTTGGTGGACGATGCGATTGTTGTCGTGGAAAATGTCGTCCGGCATTTTCACCTGCCCCACAACCGGGGCCGCAGCAGCGCGGATGTTGCCCTCGAGGCCGTCAACGAAGTTGGCAATCCGACGATCCTCGCCACGTTTGCCGTCATTGCCGCGGTCCTTCCCATGGCCTTCGTCGGCGGACTCATGGGTCCTTACATGCGTCCGATCCCGATCGGGTCCAGCGCCGCCATGTTTTTCTCCCTGGCCATTGCGTTCATTGTCACCCCATGGGCCGCGATCCGGATTCTCAAACGCGTGAAGGCGGAGGAGGTCGCGGACGATGGGAAGCCCCATTCCCATTTCGAGCATGAAGAGGATTTCTTCACGCGGCTCTATCGGCGGATCATGTCGCCCCTGCTCGAAAATCCTCGGTGGCGATGGGCGTTTCTTGGCGCGATTGTGGCACTGCTGCTCGGGGCGATGGCGCTGGTGGGCATTGGGTTTGTGAAGGTGAAGATGCTGCCTTTCGACAACAAGAGCGAGTTTCAAATCATTCTCAACATGCCAGAAGGCAGTGCCTTGGAACGAACAACCCAGGCAGCACTGGAGATTGCTGCGGCGGTGCGCGACGAACCCGAGGTCCGCGATTATCAGGTCTATGCCGGCGTTTCTTCGCCGTTCAATTTCAATGGGCTCGTCCGGCATTACTTCATGCGCGATGGTGCGAACGTCGCCGACATCCAAGTCAACCTCGTTGGTAAGAACGAACGCTCCGCCAAGAGCCACGATATTGCCAAAAGGATTCGTCCGCGCGTGGCGGCGATTGCGGAAAGATTTGGTGCGCGGGTGGCCGTTGCCGAGGTGCCGCCGGGACCTCCCGTGCTCCAGACTCTCGTCGCGGAACTTTATGGTCCGACGGAAGAATCGCGGCTGAAGATGGCGGAGCGCGTGAGCGATGTTTTCAAGAGCATCGACGGGGTGGTGGATGTCGATTGGTATATTGAAGCCGATCAGCCAAAGAACCAGTTTGTCATCGACAAGGAAAAGGCCGCCCTGCACGGGATCAGCGCCGAAACAATTTCGCGCACGCTGCAAATTGCCGTAGCCGGCGAGTCGATTGATCTCCTCCACCTTCCTCACGAAAAAGAAGATGTCAATTTGCGCCTGGAGCTGCCGAGAGCCTCGCGGGTCACACCCGAAGAATTGCTGGCCCTGCGTGTGCGCTCCGGCGATGCCAACGCGCTGCCCGAGCCGGGAGCGTCCGGCGAAACCCCGCTCGTCCCCCTGCGCGAACTTGTCACCATCGAAAAAACGATCACCGACAAGAGCATCTACCACAAAAACCTGATGCCCGTGACCTATGTTATCGGCGATGTTGCGGGCAACATCGAAAGCCCGGTTTATGCGATTCTCAAAATGAATAACGCCCTCGCGAAGCTCGACACCCGCGAATTTGGCGGCACGGGTCAGGCTCTCGAAATTTTCAATTCGACTCTGCCCTTCAGCGGAGACCGTCCTGCGATGAAATGGGATGGCGAATGGCACATCACGATTGAGGTCTTCCGCGATCTGGGAACCGCCTTCGCAGCCGTGCTCGTGCTCATCTACGTCCTCATGGTCGGATGGTTCCGCTCGTTCCTCACCCCGCTCATCGTCATGGCCGCCATCCCGTTCTCGCTTGTCGGAATCCTTCCCGCCCACGGGATGCTCGGCGCGTTTTTCACCGCCACCTCAATGATCGGGTTTATGGCCGGCGCGGGAATCGTCGTGCGCAATTCCATTATTTTGGTGGATTTTATTGAACTCCGTATGCGCGAAGGAATGCCCATCGGCGAAGCCGTCGTGGATGCCGGAGCAGTCCGCTTCCGCCCGATGCTTCTGACCGCGATGGCGGTCGTCGTGGGCGCTGCCGTTATCCTTTTCGACCCGATCTTCCAAGGCCTCGCGATCTCACTCATGGCCGGAGAAATTGCCTCCCTGCTCATCAGTCGGATGGCTGTCCCTGTCCTCTACTACATGGCCTACGCCAAAAAATCTCAGCCCTCAGACCCCACATCTCCGCAGCCTGTAGCGCCGATCTCTTGAAATCGATCCAGCAAAACCCAGGAAATATTTGTGGCTTGGTTTGAGCCATCCGGCCGGGCATGGTTTGCGGATGCGCCTGCTGCTTGTTGACGGACACTATTATCTTTACCGCTCGTTTTTCGCGATTCGAGGATTACGGAACTCGCGCGGCGAGCCGACCAATGCGATTTACGGCTACGCCAAGGCATTACGGAAGATGCTTTCGGATCTGAAGCCGGATCTGGCGGCGGTGGTCTGGGATTGTGGATTGCCCGAGCGTCGAACCAGCCTGCAACCCGAATACAAGCAGAACCGGACGGCGATGCCTGACGACCTGCGTCCCCAAGAAGCATGGCTGCAGGAACACATTGTCCACTTCGGACCTGCGAGCCTGAGTGCGGAAAACACAGAGGCCGATGATCTCATTGCCAGCTATGCCCGCGCTGCCGCAGCCGAAGGATGCGACGTGGTCATCGCCACGAACGACAAGGACATCCTCCAACTCGTGGGTGAAAAAATCCGCATCTACTCGACCTCGAAACCCGAGGCTGGTCCCGAGGGTTATGCCCTGCTCGGCGAAGCAGAGGTCCGCTCCAAATGGGGCGTTGACCCCGCCCGCATCGCCGATGTTCTCGCGCTCACCGGGGACAGTTCGGATAACATTCCCGGTGTGCCTGGCATCGGTTCCAAGACCGCCGTCAGCCTCGTCGCGACACATGGGTCAGTGGAAAATATGTTGGCCAACCCGGACGCCATCCCCAACCCAAAAATCCGCGAAAAGCTCCTCGTGGCGCGCGACACGATCCTTGCCGCCCGCGAAATGGTGCGCCTCGATGAGGACCTTCCCCTGCCCGTGCCATGGAAAAACCTCACCCTCCGTGCCAACATCCCCGAACTCCTTCGCGTCCTCCGCGATTGCGAATTCAAAGGTCTCCTGGCGGAGATCGAGGCGGAGGCCGGCACAGCGCCAGCCCAGCAGGAGCTCTTTTGACTTCGTTCCTTCCTCGCCAATCAGTGCCATTGCGCCCGCATACCCGCCAACCTCGCTGACCGGCAATGATGAAAATCGGGAAATGCCAATGGCCGTGGACTTCTTGGAAGACCCAAAAAGGCAGCCGCCAAGCCGA
>JBBQRY010000088.1:0-7835 GCA_038214335.1 Chthoniobacterales bacterium | reverse complement strand
CAACGGACGGTGCTCCCGGGTCCAACGCTGATGCTGGTGAAGGGCTCCGGAGACACGCATTGGTTGTCGGCGTAGAGCACAAACGCAGTCGGTGGTAAGGATTGCACGATCTCGAGCGAGACGCCGCCGGCGGTGACGGTGACGGTGGGACCCGCTCTGGCTTTGCCAGGCAAATCCTGCCGGACGAAGATCTGATCCGAGCCGAGCTTCGGCAGGGTGATGATCTTAGGCGATTTCGCCAAGGGGTGCGAGAGTTCCGGCGGCAGAGCAGCGCGGTCAAAAGGCAGGTCAAGGAGGTAGTCCGGTCCGGGTGGCAGCTTGTCAATGGTGAGAAAGTTGTGGGTGTAATGGAGTGTCTGGAGCGGGCGAGTCCCGGAGTTGTAAAGTGAACGCAGAATGACAAAGCCGTCGTCAATGAGCCGGAGTTCCTTCTCGTAGGTGTAGGCGACATTTCCCCAAGATGCGACCTGTCGAAAAAGAAGGGCCCCATCGCGGGACCATACGCTCCACGGGAATCGTTCGACAACGGGATATGTCTCGAAGAACACGTAACGTTCATCGTTGGACCTTCTCAGCACGCCGACACCAATCTTTAGAAACGTGCCGCCGGGGGCTGCTTCGGCGTAGCCAACCGGGGATTTGATATCGAACTCCTCGGCGGTACCTGCCCCGTTATGCTTGCCGGTTTCCGAGTTTTCTTTGTGGCGGGTGAAGATACGATGTCCCCGCCAGAACGCCGCCGCGACCATCGCGGCACCGTCGAAACGCTGGCCTGCATATCGGCTTTTCGGGCCCGGAAGATCGATTTCCAAGCGGATGCTGCTGGATTCAAGAAACCATTCAACCGCCTCCGGGGGAACCGCCTGCCAACCGGCATCAGCCGGAGACGCCGTATCCAAGGCGGGAGTCGTAACCAGGGACACGAGAGCAATCGCGACGAATGCGAGAAAGAACCGGCCAGCATCGTTGAAATGGCACAAGCCTCCGACTGATGGCCAATGACTCCGCGCAAACTTCGGATCAGCGACCCGCGTGGCCTGGCCGAAGCGGCCCTCGAGTTCTGGGGTGCGCTGCTTTCTCAAGGTCTATGATCTGGATTTTTCGCCGAGCTGGGCTTCAAGGAGCGTGCATTCCTCCGGCGAAAGGTCCTCGCTCTTCGGAGCGCTCGTGTGTCCCCTGGGGCGCAGTTCGACTTGGAGAACCTCGTTTTTGGCCAAAGAAAATGGCAGCGTCACGCGTTCGTTCTGCGTCTGTAGGAGGAGTGAGTGACACTCAGGCTCGGAGTGAGTCCGCAGCAGGGCTTCCTGCGCCAGACTCAAGTTCAGCGGCCTTCCCATGGCCTCCCAAGACTCAAACGGGCTGCCAGCCATTTCGCGGATTTTCGAAATCACGGCAATCCATGGTCCGTCTCCGGGTGCTGAAACAGAAAGGGAATCCGCCCACGTTGTGCCAACTATTCCAGGTGGGACATCATTCCAGAGAAGCATCTGAACTCCCTCGCCTTCGAGCGTGGCAACGCCACCGCAGAACTGCGGCGGAGCTGAATCTGGCTGGAACGTCAGGCGGCGACCCCGCATCCGATTGAGAAAGCGAAAGGCATTGCAAGCGGCTTTGGGGATGCCGTGGATGGTCAGCAGGCCGTAGGTGTGGCTGAACGGGGCATTCGGGATGGGGGACTCTTCGAAGATGTCGCTGGCGACCCAGTAGGTGAATGTCTCGGCAGCGTCATCAAGCTCGATCATGTTCCGGGCGACAAACGATCCGCCCTGGATGGCGTCAACATACCTGTTCTCACCCCATGTGACGTCCGCCGACGAGGTGGCAAGCTGCGTATTCCACTCGCTCCAGTGGACGGGCAAATCGGGCCCTCCTGTCTCGCAAGCTGTTTCTTTTGCCCTCCGCACGATATCGCCAAAAAAGTTTCCGGGATCATGCGGGCTTGCATCCCGGTCTTCGAACTCCACAAATTCATCCTGCGGGTAAAGATGGGTTGAGATAAAATCCAAAGGCACATTGTGGGTTTTGCAATGCGAGATCAGGTCCGCGATCCAATAGGCTTTGGATGTCGCTGGCCCGCCAACGCGCAGCGAAGGATCCACCGACTTCACGGCATGCGCCGCGTGGGAGTAGAGGAGGAAATAGTCCTCTTTCGATCCGCTCCAGAACCCGGGAAGATTCGGCTCATTCCAGACCTCAAAATTCCACGTTGCGACCTCTGCGAGTCCATACCGTTCCACGCAATGCCGGGCGAAGGCCGCGACCAGATCGCCCCACTCAGTCCACAGCCGCGGTGGAGTGACGTTCATCTTGTAATGAAACATCGTCTGCGAGCCGGAAGCGAGAGCAGCGGGCATCGGATTGAGTTCGACAAACGGCTTCAGGCCGAGCGACAGGAGCGAGTCGTAGGCTTTGTCCACATGGTGCCATTGGTAAACGAGCGATCCATCCCGCCGCCTTCGAACAACCGCCATGTCGTCGTGGAATAGGCCGTGAAACCGGCAAGACCGGAAGCCAATCTCGCGCTGCAGCCAGCGCAGGTGGTCGATGTGATCGGCCCGGACAAGATCATTGGCCCGGCCGATGGCAATCCCGTTTTTCCAAGGTCGTCGGAGTGGTTCACCCAAGGGGGAGGAGTTGATCGTGATCATAAGGATAAGAATCCGGAGACTTTGAGCACTCGTGTGATGCCCCGAAAATAAGGTTGCGATTCTTCGAAGCGAGCCTCCCAATCGCAGGCGGCCTTGTCAAGAACTGCCTGCGGATCGGCCTGCGGGGGGGCGCATCTCTGGTGCAAACAGGGAGAAAGGTGACGAAGAACAATTTCTCGATAAAAGGGTCGCCTCCGGTTCGGGAATCTGTAGTATTCGCATTTCTTTGAAATTCCTCCTTTCCAATTTGATCTGCCTGGTGGCGATGATCCCAGCAGCGGCCTTCGCGAAAGAGGCGGCGCTTGGAAATTCCGCCTGGGAGAAGGCCGCGACCTTTCAGGTGAAAGAGGCCTATGGCGAGTTCAAGCAGAACAAGGAAATGGGCCCGCTGGAGAAGAAGTTCGGAATCGCGGTGACGCTGCTGAACCTCCAGCCGCGCACGCAGGGCAATCTGGAAGAATCGGCGCGACTCTTCGGGGAGCTTGCGGGGGAGGTGCCGAAAGGGGAGCCTCTCAACGCCTTCGCCCGGTTTTTTCGCGCCCGTTTGATGGAGTTTTATTTCGATCCACCGGACACCGAAGCGGCCCGCCAGGAATACCTCGCGCTCGTGAAAGAGGGGACGGGCAATCTGGTGGTCGAGCTGTCGGCGTCCCAGTTGGTCGTTTTGGAGGGTTTCTCGGAAAAATCCCTTGAAGAGCGCTTGGCGGGGTTGGCAGAGCTTGAGGGGTTGGCGGCGGATTTGAAGACACCATCGGGGCAGCGGGAATTTCATACGGCGATGGGGTATGCCTTGCTGAGCAACGGGGGAGACAAAGCGAAGGCTCTCGACCACTTTTTGGCGGCGGACAAAATCGGGTTTCCCCGAAAGACGTCCGCTTCCGCGCTCTGGTTGACAGCGGGGACTGTCGCCGCGGAAATCGGGAGGACCGGCGACGCTAAATATTTTTTTGAGAAGATGATCGAGGTGTATCCGCACGACCCGCGGATCCACATGGTGAAACAACGTTTGGAGTCTCTGAAAAATGGGTGAGTCGCTACGCGAGAAAATCCTGAATGGGATCGGGTTGGGGCTCTTGCTCCTCTGTTTCGTGATCTCTTTGGGCCGGATCATGTGGGACCGAGGTGGCAACACGCAGGAACACGGGGAGAGTGTGACGATCCGGTTTGCCCACTGGCAACTGGAAGGCGGGGTGCGTGAGGCTTTCGATGAGATTGCGGCAGCGTATATGAAGCTGCACCCGGAAGTGGAAGTGGTGCAGATCCCGGTGCCCGAGCGCATCTTTCAGAACTGGCTAATCACCCAGTTGGTCGGCGGGACGGCCCCGGACATTATCCAGATGGGGATGGGGTTGTCGGAGGATCGACAGGCGCGGTTTTTTGTACCCTCGACGGAGGTCGCCGATCTCCCGAACCCCTGGAATCGAGGGACCGAACTGGAGGGAGTCCCGCTGCGGGAAACCTTCATCGACGGCATGGAGAGCTGTTTCAACAACAGCCTCCTCGAATACTACGGGGTCCCGCTTTCCTCTTATACGGTCAGGATGTATTACAACCTCGACCTGCTCCATGAGATCACGGGCAGCGAGGAATTGCCCGCGACGTATGGGGAGCTGGTGGAATTAAGCAAAAAGGTGCTCGCTTACGCAGCGAAGTCCGGGCAGAAGGTTTTTCCGATCGCGGGTTCGAAATACAATTCCCCGACAATCATGTCCCGCCTCTTCAAGAGCCAGACTGCGGGGATTTCCCGCCGGGTCTATTATGGGGCGTTGGCGGAACCGACAAATTTTTCGGCGATCGCGGAGAGTGCGGCGAATGGCGGCTGGACGCTGGATGATCCTGAAGTCTTGGCAGGGCTGAAGCTGATGAGGGATCTCGGGCAATACATGCAACCCGGGTTTCTGCAACTCGGGCGCGACGACGCGAGCTTCTATTTCGTGCAGGGCAAGGCCCTGATGATTGCCACAGGGAGCTGGGATGCCACGAGCATCACGTCTCAGGCGGATTTCCGGCTCGGCATCGGCCTGATCCCCGTGCCGGCTCCGGGAAGCGAACAAGGACCCTACAGCGAGGGCATTGCGTCCGACGCATCAATTGGCACCGGGGTGATCATGGGGTTGACCCGTGATTGCGAGCACCCAGAGGTCGCCCTCGATTTCCTGCTCTTCATGGCCAGCCAACCGATGAACCAGCTCTGGACCGACGTGAGCAAGTGGGCCCCCTCGGTGGTGGGCGTTGTGCCAGACCCACAAGCAAAACCTTTCCAGCCCTTTTTCGATGGGTACCTCGGCGGGTTCGACCTCAATCTCGGCCAGACTGATACCATGCGGATCATTTCCAACGCCACCAACCGCCTCGTGGGGCCTACGGGATCGGTGGAGGGTTTCCTCGAAGCAATCCGCCCCGATTTCCTGCCGGCGGTCGAGCACGACCTTGTGCGGGTGGAGCGAAACCTGCGGGTCTCCGCGCAGCGTTCGGATACCACCCTCGGGGCCTTGGCGTGGATGGCACTTCAGGATCCCGGGAGCGTGCGGCTGAAGGAAAAAGTCGATTTGCTCAGCCAGACCGTCGTCGCCGGCAACCTCAACCACGCCCGAACCCAACGGGCAAATAACTCCGTCCGGAAATCCCTCAAGTAGTCTTATGGCCCTCCCAATCACCAGGAAAAAAGCCCTCAACGAGTGGAAACTCTATTTCTTCGTCATCCCCTCGTTCCTGCTCATCGCGATCTTCGCTTACTACCCGACCCTCAGCGCGATTTACCACAGTTTTTTTCGCTGGGGCGGAGGTGATACGAAGGAATTCATCGGATTGGAAAATTTCTCGAACGCCCTCGGGGATAAGGTGTTTTGGGGGGGGTTCGTGACGATCTCGATTCTGGTGGTCGCAAATTTGTTCAAGATGATTCCGTCCATCACGGCAGCGGTTTTGATCCACCGGCTCAAGAGCGACCGCTGGCAATACTGGTATCGGGTGTTCGTGGTGCTGCCGATGATCGTGCCGGGCCTGGTGACGCTGTTTGTGTGGAAATTCTTTTTCAATCCGAACATGGGCGTGCTGAACGCCTTCCTCGAAAACTCCGGCCTGAAGGGGCTCCTCGTCGCGGCGGACCGGTTGTTCGGGTGGGGCGGCGTGTTTTTGGAGGGAGTTCCGACGGCTTGGCTCGGGGAGCCCGTCCTGATTATTCCCGCCTTGATCCTCTGGGGGTTCCCGTGGATCGGCGCGGTTGGGGTGCTGATCTTTCTGGCGGGCCTGCAATCCATCGGCACGGAGGTTTACGAGGCGGCCGAGCTGGACGGGGTGACTCCGTTCCAAAAGTTTTTTCATATCGAGCTGCCCCTGATCATGACGCAGGTGCGGCTGATGGTGGTGCTGATGATGATCGGGACACTGCAGGGCTTCGGCCTGCAATTTTTGCTTCTCGGCCAGGACGGCGGCCCCGGGGGAGCGGGCATGGTGCCAGGGCTGTGGATGTTTAACCGGGCGTTTTTTGCCGGGGAATTCGGCTACGCTTGCGCGCTCGGCCTCATGCTGTTTGTGTTCATCCTCCTTCTGACCTTGATCAACAACAAATACATCCGCGTCGACAAATGAGCACAAAGAACCAAGCCGTCGTCACCCGGCGCAACAAAGACTGGCCGAAGCATCTGGGGATCTGGCTCCTGCTCGGACTGGAACTCCTGCCGTTTTACATGCTGCTGCAGATCAGTCTGAAGGATAACAAAATGTTCATCGGGAACACGTGGTTGCCGGCCCTGCCTTCCGACTGGGTTTGGGAAAACTACGTGCATGCGGCAAAGTTGATTCTGCCGTTTGTCGCGAATTCGGTGGTGGTGGCTGTGAGCGCGACGGCTGGCTGCTTGTTTCTGGCGTTGCTCGGAGCTTATTTTTTTGCGCGGTACAAGATGCCGTTTTCGGGAATTCTGTGGTCGCTCTTTCTGCTCCTGATGCTGTTGCCCGGGGTGGCGAATATTGTGACCTTGTTTGCGTTGCTGAAGACGCTGAATCTGTTGAACACGCTGTGGGCGCTGATCATCCTGGGCATTTCGGGCGGGCAGGTGTTTTGTATCTACGTGTTGCGGAATTTTATCGAGGACCTGCCGAAGGATCTCTTTGAGGCGGCGGAGATGGACGGGGCCTCGCATTTCAAGCAACTTCAGCACATTGTGATCCCGATGAGCGGGCCGATCATCGGAACCCTCGCCATCCTGCAATTTCTGGGGAGCTGGAACGATTTTCTGATGCCGCTCATCGTCCTGCGCGATCCGAAGCTTTTTACCATCGGCGTCGGGTTGATCTACCTCGACGGCGAATATGTGAAGCAGTGGGGACAGATCATGGCCGCGTTCTTTTTGGCCAGCCTTCCGCTCATCATTATCTTCCTCTTTACCATGAAACTGTTCGTCCGCGGCCTTTCCACCGGAGCCGTCAAAGGGTGAAGAAGAAGTTTGAGACCGGGGCTTCGGTGCTAAGGCGCTGTTCAGAAATAAGATTTACAGGAAATGTCGCAGCAGATTTTTGTTGGTGGCAAGGCACGAGCGCCGAGCATCCTCGATGCAGGCTGTAAGAAGCGAGCAACGCATTTAGGTTGATGGGTTTATCGGTTGAGGGTTTCCAGGATGGCCTGAGCGAGGGTCAGGGTCACGCCTGGCACTTCTGCGATCTTCTCCGGGGTGGCTTTTTTCAGACGGCTCACGCTGCCAAACTTTTCCAACAGGGCATTTTTTCGGGCGGAGCTGATACCGGGGATTTCGTCGAGCAGGCTTTCCCGCATCCGGCGTTTGAGCAGAAGGCTGTGGTAGCCATTGGCCGTGCGGTGGGCCTCATCCCGGATGCGCTGCAACAGGCGCAGGGCACCGCTGTCCTCGGGCAGCTTCATGGGAAGCGGACGTCCCGGACGGTAGATTTCCTCGAATTCCTTGGCGAGTCCGATGACAGGCGCTTCGTGGAGCCCGAGACGATGAAGCTCTTTGCAGGCACTGGAGAGTTGGCCGCGGCCTCCATCGACAATGATCAAATCGGGAATGATCGTGGACCGCGTCTCCGCCTCCACACGAGCCACAGCTTCCTCAGCGGGCTCTTGGTTGAATTCCGCATTTTCGTCCGCCGCCGCCGCTTCGCGCAGGAGGCGTCCGTAGCGCCGCCGGACGACCTCCGCCATGCTGGCAAAATCATCCTGCCCCTTGGTGC
>JBBQRY010000087.1:0-7928 GCA_038214335.1 Chthoniobacterales bacterium | reverse complement strand
GAGATTGAGCTTCCGCCGGATCATTTGGTCGGCCAGACCGTGGGCAATTATTTGATTGAAGCCCGTATCGGCAAGGGGCCAATGGGGCCGGTCTATCGCGCCCGCCAGACGACTATCCAGCGCTTGGCTCGGTTCTACGTGCTCGATTCCGCATTCACCACCGACAAAGCGGCCATTCAGAAATTTCTGACCAATGCCAGTGCGAAGGCCAAAGTCACGCATCCGGTCACCATTGCCGTGTATGAGGCGGGCGACTACGAGGGCGTTTACTTCTATTCCTGCGAATACGTTCCTTCCCGCTCTGTCGGACAGGTCCGTGAAGCGGGCGGATACCTTGACGAAAATACCGCTCTCTCGGTGCTCAAAGCGGTGGGCGATGCGCTGGATTACTACGCGCGCGAAAAAATCGACCACGACCTGCTCACCGACAATGCCATCCTCATCGGACCCTCAAATCGCGTGCGCATCGCCAACATCGCTTCCACCAAAACGTTTCAGGATTTTAATCTCAAGATGGAGATGCAGCGTGTGGGGGAGATCATGCTCTCCGCTCTTCCCCCAGAGGGAGCCGACAAGGCCCGCGATCTCGCCTCTCAGCTCAAGGATTCCGATAACCCGCCCCCTTCATGGGCCGCATTCCTCCAGACCCTAGCCACCTACCAACCCAAGGCGGTCATCGCCGATGCCTACAAACTCGATGCCCAGGAACGCGCCGCCATCCGCATGGTCGGGGAATCCAAAAAGCGCCAAAAACGGGGCCTCATCATCAACACCGTTGTCTCCCTAAGCCTCCTGCTGGCCGGTCTCATTGCGATCTATCTGGTCATTCCGCACTCCCTCAGTTCCACTGTCCGGAATCTCGAAAAAATGGTCGAAGTCCCCGGAGGCGAGTTCACGTATCAGGATGGAGAGAAGGTCAACCTTCCGACGTTTTATATCAGCGAACATGAGGTCACCATTGGCCAATATGCCGAGTTTCTTGATTTTATCGAAAAGAATCCAACTCAGATCGCGCAGTTCGAGCATCCCAAGCAGGCCAAAGGCAAATCTCATGTCCCTGCCGAGTGGGCGGATAAAAACGAACTCACGCCGCCCTTCCCCGGCTACTACCAGCGCGCCAAGCGCTGGGGCAAATATCATAAGGCCGCTTTGGATGTCAATTCGCCGGTCTTTGGAGTGGATTGGTTCGACGCTTATGCCTATGCAAAATGGAAAGGCCAGCGTCTTCCGACCGAACAGGAGTGGGAAAAGGCCGCACGAGGCACCGACGGGCGCAAGTTCTCATGGGGCAACGAAGACGATCCCCGCCGCGCCAACACCGCCATTGACTTGGATATAAATCCCGATAAAGGCGGCGACAAGGATGGCTTTAAGCGCTGGAATCCGGTCGATGCCAAAAAATCTGACAAGAGTCCTTCTGGCATGATTGGCGCTTCAGGAAATGTTTCGGAATGGACATCCAGCTTTGAAAAGGACCCCCGGGGATTTGGCGAAGTGCCTGTCATACGTGGCGGCAACTGGAAAAATCCGAACCCCTCCATCACCCGTCGTGTGCTCACTGTGATGGATCTTCAGAGCGACGATGCCCTCGGCTTCCGCACAGCATCCGACACCCCTGCCGAAAAGAAAAAATGATGCGCCGTCTCGCCGCCCTCTTCCTCCTCCTTAGCACTCTCGCCGCCAGTGCCCAGATCCAAGTGGATGTCAAAATGAAGCGCGATCTCTTCATTGCCTACGAACCCATCCTCGCCACGGTCACGGTCACCAACCTTTCCGGAAATGAACTCGTCCTCGCCGACAGCGGCCACAATAGGTGGTTCGGACTCACGGTCGAGACGATGGATGGACGCCCGCTCCCTCCCATTGGTGGCGAGTATTCGAATCAACCCGTCGAGCTCGGACCCCAGCAAAAAATCTCGCGTACCGTCAATCTTTCTCCGCTTTTTCCGGTGAGCGAGTTTGGCGGATACCGCCTCAAGGCAAATATTTACACGCAACAAACCGGACGGTTCTATCCGTCGCCGCCCATCAGTTTCGAGGTGACCGACGGACGCCTCCTGTGGGAGAAAACCGTGGGTGTGCCCGATGGCTCTCCCGGTGCCGGCACCACCCGACACATTGCCATCCTCTCCCACCGCCTGCCCCAGACCACCCAACTCTATATCCGCATCCAAGACAAACAGGCCGGCACCGTCTTCTGCACTCACCAACTCGGACGTGTTCTGTCCTTCGGTAACCCGAATGTCATGCTTGATGCACAAAATCGCGTGCACATCCTCCAAAATACCGCCCCCAAAGCCTTCATCTACTCGAAAATCGGACTCAATGGCGAAGTCCTTGGCCGCAAGTCTCTGAATGAAATCAGCACCCGTCCCGCCCTCCGCCGAGGAAGCGACGGCAGCGTCATTGTTGTCGGAGGCGAAGTCTTCGACCCCTCCGCGCCTTCGCCCACCCAAGTCCTCCCCTCCATGCACGACCGTCCGGTCCCGCTTCCCGGCAAGGCCCCCAAACCTACCCCCGAGGAAAAACGTCCGGAGCACCTCCTTTCCAACTAATCCCCCGCATGGCCACAATTGGACATTACCAACTTGTCTCTCCTGAGTTGCTTTCCGATGAAGAACTCACCAGCTATCGACACGCATCTACCGCATGAGGATCTGGTCCAAGCTTCTCTTCTTGGCTGCGCTCCTCCTTGCCTCCTGCGCGTCGGTTCCTCCTCTCCCGGAAGCCAGTGAACCGGTGGTGGCCCTCATGGCCCAACGCTTGGAGCTGGCCCACGATGTCGCATGGGCAAAGTGGGCGGATGGCCTTCCGGTCCGCGACCGCGAACAGGAAGCTCTTGTGCTCGAAAAACTCAGCGCCCAAGCGGAATCTGCCGAAATTGAACCCCTGCTCATCGTCCGCTTCATGCGAGCCCAATTTGAGGCCTCCTGCCTCGAACAGGAGACATGGATCCAGCAATGGCAAACCGGAAAGTCCCCCGCCCCGGAAGGCCCTCCTCCCAACCTCGAAGCCCTCCGTGCAAAACTCACCCACCTCTCCCGCTACCTCATCGCCGAATGGGCCGCCGCGCCCATGACCCCCGGCGCCTCCGCACGACAACGCCTTCTGAAATCCGTCATCAATCCCCGCTCGGCCACCCTAGCCGCCAGCGGATTCTGATCCAAACAACCCCCGCTCGCATGAGCACAGGTCATGGCGAGGGTCAGCATGGCGCAAAGTCAGCGTTATCATGGGCTGTCGCGCACCCTGCAGCGGGGATAGCCTTGCCGGCCAGTTCACCCAATGGCGCGCTCGACCAGCCATTCGTTGAGCAGGAGGTGTGGCTGGTTCGGATGGGAGGGGAGGAGGAAAAAGACGAACGGCTTGCCGCCGGGTTGCCAGCCGACGAGTTCGCGACCGTCGGCATTCAGGGAGAAATACGTCGTCGGTTCCTCGGGGGAGGAGGATTTCTTTACTGATTTTGCTTTGCTGGCTGGGGCGGTTTTCGTATCGGTCCGCTCGGACTTCCATGCGCTTTGCGGGCCGTTGAGCGCGAGGATGCTGGCCATTTCTGCGGGGGAGAATCCGGTTTTTGGACCTTTGCGGCGGACGACGGCCAGGTAGCGCGCGACATCATCAAGGAATCCCACGATGATGTCTTCTCCGGCCTGCGGGTAGGCATAGGCTTTTTCGCCATCCGCCGTCATTCCCAGCAAAGAGCGGGCCATGACGGGGTGGCCAAGCAGGGCATCTACACTCTGCTTGGCCGAACCCAAAATCGACGGCGCGGACGGCGTGGCGTCCTGCTTATTTGTAAGAGGCTTGGGCACCCTTGAGGTTTTTCTTTTTGATCCACGGCATCGTGCCACGGAGGCGCTCGCCGGTCTTCTCGATGGGATGCTCTTCACCCGCTTTGAGAAGCGCGTTGTAGCGCTTGTAGCCGCCTTGGAATTCACTGATCCAATCCTTCGCAAACTTACCGCTTTGGATATCCTTCAGAGCCGCTTTCATCCGCTTTTTCACGCCGGCGTCGATGATTTTCGGTCCAACTGAGACATCGCCCCATTTGGCGGTTTCGCTGATCGAGAACCGCATCCCGGCAATCCCGGATTCGTTCATGAGATCGACGATGAGCTTGAGCTCGTGGAGGCACTCGAAATACGCCATCTCGGGCGCATAGCCGGCCTCGACCAAGGTTTCGAATCCGGCTTGGACGAGTGCCGAGGCACCTCCGCAAAGCACGGTCTGCTCGCCGAAGAGATCGGTTTCGGTCTCTTCCTTGAAAGTGGTTTCAAAAACTCCACCGCGGGTTCCGCCGATTCCCTTTGCCCATGCGAGGGCAATCTTCTTCGCATCTTTGCCCGGATTCTGATAAACGGCGATGAGGGCTGGAACGCCTTTGCCTTCGGTGTATTGACGGCGCACGATGTGGCCCGGACCCTTGGGAGCAACCATGATCACGTTCACATTTTTCGGAGGAACGATGGTTTTGTAGTGGATGCTGAATCCATGGCTGAAAAGCAGGGTTTTGCCGGCTTTCAGGTTTGGCGCGATATCCTTCTCATACACATCGGCCTGTTTGGTATCGGGCACGGCCACAAAAATAACGTCGGCGAGCTTGACGGCTTCGGCGGTGTCATAGACTTCAAATCCGTATTTCTTGGCGACGGCGCGGCTCTTGGATTTTGGATACAGGCCAATGATGACCTTTGCGCCGCTCTCTTTGAGGTTGAGCGCGTGCGCATGGCCTTGGGAGCCGAAGCCGAGGACCGCGAGGGTCTTTCCCTTTAATACTTTCAGGTCGGCGTCTTTGTCAGTGTAAATCTTTGCTGGCATGGAATGTGGTTGGTTGGTTTTGGTGTTTTTTGGTTGGTGAAAAAAATCAGATCGAACGCGAGAGCGCGACTTTGCCGGTGCGCGTCAGGTCGCTCACCCCAAAGGTCTCCATCAGGGTCAGGAATTTTTGGATTTTGCTTTCGGTGCCGGTGATTTCGATGGCGAGCTTCGTGGGCTGCACGTCAATGATCTTTGCACGGAAAATGTCGCAGATTTGCATGACCTCCGCGCGCGTTTCGGAAGTCGCATGGACGCGCAGGAGGACGAGTTCGCGGTCCACATAATCCTCGTCCCGAAAGTCCTCGACATCGATCACATCGACCAGCTTCTCGAGTTGCTTGGTGACCTGCTCGAGCACTTTGTCATCTCCGCGCACGACAATCGTCATGCGCGATGCCGAGGAATCGAGCGTCGGGCCGACGTTTAAGGTGTCGATGTTGAACCCGCGACCGCTGAACATGCCGGCCACGCGGGTGAGCACTCCGAATTTATTTTCAACAAGGATGGAGATGGTATGTCGCATGAATGGAACCGAGAACCGTTTCCAATTCACACCGCGAAGTCAATGGAAATCAGCGTGCGGAGAAAATCGCCCTTGCCAAATGGAAAGGAAATCCGAGCATGTGCGGATATGGAAATGTCCGACCCCTCACTCTTTATCAATCGGGAATTGAGCTGGTTGGAGTTCAACCAGCGGGTTCTGGATCAGGCGTGTGATCCGGCGAATCCGATTCTCGAGCGGCTCAAATTTCTCTGCATTGTGAGTTCGAATTTGGATGAGTTTTTCGAGGTGAGGGTGGCGGGACTCAAGCAGCAGCGCCAAACCCAGACCTTGGAGTCGGGGCCAGATGGACTCTCGGCCCGCGAGACCTTGGCCCTGGTGAGCGATCGCACGCGCAAGATGGTGGACGACCAATACCTGTGCTGGCGGGAACAGATCAAACCTGCCCTCGAGGCACGAAGCATCCGGTTTCACGCTTACCCGGATGTGCCGGAACATGAGAAGGCGCATTTTTCAGATTTCTTTGAGAGGACGATTTATCCGGTTCTGACGCCGATTGCTGTGGATCCTTCGCACCCGTTTCCGCAGCTTCTGAACAAGAGTTTGAATGTGATTGTCGAGTTGGAGGGGGAGGGGATTGAAACCGACATCGCGGTTGTGCAAGCCCCCCGCATCCTTCCGCGCGTGGTTCCGTTTTCCGGAAATACGAACGGGGATGATTACGTGTTCCTTGGCAACATCATCCAAGAGCATGTGGCCTCGCTCTTCAAGGGAGTGACCGTGAAGGGCGCGCACCTCTTTCGGGTCACCCGCAACAGCAACCTTTATTTCGATGAGGAAGAAGCGCAGAACCTCCTGCATGCCATTGAGGAAGAGCTTCGTAAGGTGAAGCGCGGCGCGGCCGTGCGACTTGAAGTCCAAGATGATTGCCCGGCTCGCGTCGTGGACCGACTGCTCGAGATTTTCAATCTTGAGGAAGAGGACGTGTTCCGGGTCGATGGACCGCTGAATTTTTCGAGACTCATGCCGCTGGCCTTGCAGATTGACCGGCCCGAGCTTCGCTACAAGCGGTTCTCGCCCTGCACGGTCGTTTCCCTCGACACCGAACGAGACATTTTTTTCCACATCCGCAAAGGCGATATCCTTCTCCACCACCCGTATGACAATTTTCAGACGGTGGTGGATTTGCTGGCCCAGTCTGCCGAAGATCCGGCGGTTCTTGCGATCAAGCAAACCCTTTACCGTACGAGCTCGGACAGCCCCATTGTCCAAGCGCTCATTGACGCCGCCCGCAATGGCAAGCAGGTCACGGCCGTGATTGAGCTCAAAGCCCGATTTGACGAGGCGGCCAATATCAAGTGGGCGCGGATGTTACGCGAAGCCGGGGTGGATGTGATCTATGGCGTCACGGGACTCAAAACCCATGCCAAAGCCATGCTCATCATCCGCAGCGAAGGCGACGGAATCCGGCGCTACGCACACCTTGGCACAGGAAATTACCATCCTTCCACGGCGAAAATCTACACCGACCTGAGCCTGCTGACCTGCCGCGAAGCGATCACCCGGGATCTCGCTGAGGCCTTCAATTGCCTCACTGGCGTGTCCAAATTCCCCGGCCTCCACGAGCTGCTCGTCGCCCCATGGACGCTCTTCTCGTCGTTCCAAGACATGATCGAAAACGAAATCCAGCACGCCAAGGCCGGACGGCCGTGCGGGATTTATGCCAAGGTCAATTCTCTTGTCGAGGAAGGCATCATCGAAGCCCTTTACCGCGCGTCTTCCGCCGGGGTTCCGATCCGCCTGCTGGTACGAGGCATGTGTGCCGTGCGGGTGGGGATTCCTGGCGTGAGCGAAAACATCGAAGTGCGCAGCATTGTCGGACGCTTCCTCGAGCACAGCCGGATCTTCCGATTTGAAAATGGAGGAAATCAAAAAATCTATCTCGGCAGTGCCGACTGGATGCCTCGCAACCTTTTCCGCCGCGTGGAAACCGTCTTCCCCATCGTGCAGGAACGCATGATCGAACACATTGAGGAAATCCTTGATTGGTTCTGGAAGGACAATGTGAAATCCAAGGTGATGCAGCCCGACGGATCGTATGCGCCGCGGCTCATCGCCGAAGGGGAAGCTCCCTTTGATGCGCAGGAGGAGTTCCTCACAGATGCCCAAATCCGCCGCAAACAACGCGCCCTGCATGTCGTCTCCGCCGAGACCAGACGACCCATCAAGGGCTGATCAAAAGATTTTTCAAAAATCTCGCTTGACGAGATATGGACATCTTGCCATATTGCCAAATATGCCACATGTGATCAACAAGCCGCCGAGAGCGTCCGGGGAATACCGGCGGGGGGCGGATGTTTTCAAGGGGCTGGGGCATCCCAGTCGTTTGCTGATTGTGGATGTGCTGGCGGGTGGGGAGCAGTGTGTGGCGGAGTTGACGGAGCTGGTGGGCAGCGATGCTTCGACGGTGTCGAACCATCTGGCGGTGCTGCGCAATGTCGGCTTGGTGACGGACGAGCGGCGGGGTCAGCACGTTTTCTATCGCCTGGCTGCGCCCTGTGTGACGAAAGTTTTTCATTGCCTGGAAGAGCTGCTTCAGGCGCGTGCG
>JBBQRY010000086.1:0-8068 GCA_038214335.1 Chthoniobacterales bacterium | reverse complement strand
ATTTTTAGTTTGAATATCCGGCCCGGTCAGTCGAAAACGATGCATGTGAGACACAAACAAAGGCTCGGGTGGGCATGGCTGCTGCCGTTGCTGATTCTTGGGCTGCCCTTGGCGGTATATTTTGCATGGAAGATGCCGCCTCGTCCGGCGTGGCGTTCATTTTTTGTCGAGGCTCCGGTAGTGTCTGAGGCGATCCCGGCCCCGGCGGAGTCCGAGGATCCGCTCGTCACCGAGGCTCCTATGGCGGTTCCTGCGGAACCGGAAGTGCAGGCTCCCGGGATGACCGCGCCGGAATCCGCCCCGCCGATCGCCGCCGTTCCCGAGGAAGTTCCTCCGACACCAGAACCTCCCGTCGAAACCCCGACCACACCAGCTCCAGATTGGACATTCCTCGTGTCAAATCCCGAGCTCTGGCCAACGGAAACACGGTTGAAAGAGTCCGTAGATTTTCCGATTTTCGTCAACGGAAAGCCTTCCGGTTCCATGCGCAAGCTGCCGGGGATCACCGTGCGTGTGCTCAAGATTAAATCAGATGGTGTGGAAGTGGCTTACGGGGAAGATTCTACCAGCGTGGCCTTCGATCAAACCACTCTGGCAGAGCAACTTCCGCTGGTGTTAAAAAAACCGGTTGCGGCGAGTTCTCCGCCAGTGCAGGCCGCTGCCACCCCGGTGCCTGATGACGGATCGGTCACGCTGACGCCCCTGCAAAATTGGCAACGTCCGCCGGGCGCCGAGCTGCCGGATCTCATTGAGCTGCTCAAGGTCCTTCCTCGCGACACGGTTGCTGACAAATCTTTCAAAATTACGGAGTTCCCGGAGATTTTCAAAGGCGTGACGCTCATGATGCCGGTGGCAGAAGCCCTTGGGGAGTTGGGGTTGAGCAAGGACCTTATCCCTTCGCGCACGGCGGTCCCGCATTCTGCGATTCCCTTCTACTACCGGGCCTTCCCCTTCAAATACTCGATTCTTGGCGAACCCGAAGATTGGTTCAATTTCCTCTATGTGATGACCGATGCCAACGATCGGGTGGTCGGCCTTCAATTTGTCTGTGAAAACCCGCAGAGCAAAAATGCCGCTCCGAAGCAGGATCTGCAAACCTACAACTTCGTAGTGAAGCGGCGTAAATCCGCCACCACATTGGCGGTCGGCGCAACCGTGACCGAAGAGACTCCCGAGGTTCTGCTCATTGAGTCCATGCTCTATGATACGCGACGCAATCGGGCCTTGGAACTGGATCGCCTCTACCTTCCGAAGCGGATTGCAGCCTTTCTCCGCCACGTCATCGAAGCGCGGCTGGACCTTGCGGAGTAGGCTCGGACGCGCCTACTCGTCGAGGGCTTCGAGTTCGCTGGCGGTGACGCGAAGGACCTCTTCGAGCGAGGTGACGCCGTCGGCGACTTTTTGCCAGCCGTCTTTGCGGAGGGGGATCATGCCTTCGCGGATGGCAATGTCGCGGAGTTCGGGGCCGGAGCCACGGCGTTGGATGGCTTCTTGGAGGCGGGCGGACATGAGCACGATCTCGAAGAGGGCGGTGCGTCCGGCGTAGCCGCTCTGGCGGCATTTGTCGCAACCAACGTGGCGGCGGGGCTTGTCGGCCCAGATGAGGGGGAATCCGATTTCGGCGAGTTCTTCGGGTTTGAAGTGGGCGGGCTGCGAGCAGTGTTTGCAGAGCCGGCGGACGAGGCGTTGGGCGATGAAGGCCCGGACGGAGGAGCCGACGAGGAACGGTTCGACGTTCATGTCGAGCAGGCGGGTGATGCCGCCGACGGCGTCGTTGGTGTGGAGGGTGCTGAAAACAAGGTGTCCGGTGAGGGCGGCGCGGATGGCGATTTCGGCGGTTTCGTGGTCGCGCATTTCGCCGACCATGATGACATTCGGATCGCCGCGGAGGATGCTGCGGAGGGCGTTTGCGAACGTGAGGTTGATTTCCGGCTTCACGGCAATCTGGATCACGCCATCGAGCTTGTGTTCGACCGGATCTTCAATCGTCACGATCCGGCGCTCTTTGACGTTGAGGCTGCTGAGAAACGTGTAGAGCGAAGTGCTCTTGCCGCAGCCGGTCGGGCCGGTCACGAGCACGATGCCGTTGGGAATCGAGATCAGGTTGCGGATGCGCTTCTCGGAAGGCGCATCGAGTCCGAGCCTTGCGAAATCGAATCGCTCTTGACCCAGCAGGCGGAGGCTCACGTTTTCGCCATAGATGCAGGGGATCGTGGCCACGCGCACGTCGATGGCTTGGCCCGCGTGTTCGAGGGCGATGCGACCATCCTGCGGGAGCCGGCGCTCGGCAATGTCGAGGCCTGCCATGATTTTCAGGCGGGAAATCACGGAATCCTGGAGCATTTTGATGCGTCCTGGAACCGGGGTTTCGTGCAGGACCCCGTCGATGCGGTAGCGAATCCGGAGATCTTGGCCGAGCGGTTCAAAATGGATATCCGTCGCACCCTGTTTGAGTCCTTCGCGCAAGATCTGGTTCACGAACTTCATGACGGAGGCTTCGCTATCCTCCTCATCCACGACGTTGACTTCTTCTTGCGTGCTCCCGGTCTCGTTTTCACGGCCCTCGATGAGTTCCTCGAACGTGTCGGCTCCGACGCCGTAAGTCGTTTTGAGGGTTTCGAGCAGACGGCGCCGGGTGGTGAGGACGAGCCGCACCGCGCCGGGCCAAAATTGAATCACCGCCTGCCAGCCGCCGTGATCAAAGGGATCAAACGCCAAGAGCCGCATCTCCCCGCCTTCCACAATCGCTTCTGGCAGAACCGTCTGCCCCAAGGCTAGGCGCGCAGGAAATTTGTCCCGCACGTTTTCAATCGTCTGAAGGTCGCTTTCTTCGCGCCATGGCAGGTCGAGTTGGGATGCGAGGGATTTTAGGAATTCGGGTTCGCGGACAAGTTCGGAATCGAGGAGGGCACCGACGAGCGAGCGCTGCGAAAAGGCCGCCCGCTGGAGGATTTCGCGACATTTTTCGACTTCGACGCAGCCGGATTCTTTGGCTAATTCAACAAGATCTTCGATAAGGTTCACCATGGTCGGAGTCTAATGAGATCGCGTCGTCATGGATTTATGTCTCTCACATGTTCGATTCGGTGACGAACAAAAACTTTTCACTCCAAGAAGGGTTGGCTTTCCTAGTGACGCCGCTCCGCGGCTATTGTGCGGGGGGGATGGTTTTCCGTGGCCTCGCTTCGCTCAACCACGGCTATTCATGTTTCAGCCGCTCCGCGGCTTGTTTTGTGGCGACGATTTTTGATGGCGGTTGGAGAAAGCGGCCTTGCCACGTCGACAAGACTTTGCCCCAGCCGCGGAGCGGCGCTGACGTGAATAGCCGTGGTTGAGAGAAGCGAGGCCACGGGACCACGGGGCCACGGTATCCGACCACCACAGGCCCCAGCCGCGGAGCGGCGCTGACGTGAATAGCCGTGGTTGAAGCGAAGCGAGGCCACGGTGTCGGTGCGCCCCACCCCCCAAGCCGCAGAGCGGCGCTACCCAGGTTTGCTAATTTTTCCGTTGCCGGGGAGTGGGCGTGGGGTTGGGGGTCCATGGCAGGGGCTTGCGGACTTGCTCGGCCATGGGGGCCGTCGTTTGCTGGGCGTCCATGCCGAGGCGGGTGCGGTCGGCCTCGTAGGCGCTGGCCTTCATCATCTCTTCGTTGGAATCGACCACGACTGGCTGGACGAGAACGATGAGTTCGTTTTTGTCCACGGCATTCGCGGTGCGTCCGCCGAGGAGCGAACCCAGCACTGGAATACGCGAGAGGTAGGGAAGTCCGCTGTTGTCGTTTTTCTTCGTCTCGGAGATGAGTCCGCCGAGGACAATCGTCGAGCCGTTCGGAACGCGAACGTTTGTTTTGATCATCTGGGTGTTGATGATGTTCACGAGGTTGCCTGAAATATTTTTTTCGGCGCCTAAAGTGTCATTTTGTTGCACAATCTCGAGATTGACCTCTCGGTCGGAGTTGATGAGTGGTTTCACTGTGAGTTTCAGAACGACATCCTGGTAGGCTACGGTGGAGGAGACGGATGAGCCATTGTTGTTGATCCCGCCGCCGGTCGCCGTGGAGAGGGAAGTCTGCGGATAAGGAACGCGCTGTCCGGAAAAAATCGTGGCTATCTTGTTGTTCGTGGTGTAAACGACCGGACGCGACAGGGTTTTGAACTTTCCGGTGCTTTCAAGAAAGCGCGCAAAGACATCGACCGAATCTGCAACGGTGCCGAAAACCGTGAGTCCAGAAAGCGCACCGAGTCCATCTTTGATAGCGGAAACGCCAGTGATTGAGGAGGGAACAGGAAGATTTCCGGTGAGCAGCGGATTCAGGACTGAGGCGGCTAGCCCATTGCCGGTGGCTCCTTGATACCGAATCAGGTATTGAATGCCAAATTCCATAGAATTCGTGACATTTAGCTGTCCGATGACCACTGCGAGATAGACCTGCTTGGGTCGTTGATCGAGGAGGTCAAGGATCTGCTTCGTGCGCGCCTTGGCTTCTGGGGGACCAAAAACAATGATGCTGTTCGAACTGGTGTCGCCGATGAGACGAATTTCACCCAATGTGGCCGAAAGCGGGATAACTTTTTCCGATTCTTGCAGTTCGGAACCGGTTTTACTGATCGATGAGCCTTTTCCTGGCTGAGACCCGTCAGTGGTTCCTGAGTTACTCTCACGGTTTTGGAAAGGTCTCGCAGCGCCAGGATTGGCTCCGGCTCCCTGCTTCTCGCTTTCGGCATCTCCCAACATGTCTGTCATCACGGTAAAGACATCGGCAACCGGCACGTAGTTGCAAACGCGCACGAACGGCTGTTCAAACGAACCGGCGGCGTCGAGCTGTGTGATCACCTCGCGGACGTAGCGGTAATTTTCTTTGCGGGTGATGACGAGGACCCGGTTGGTGCGTTTGTCGGCAACGAACTTGGCTTTGCCGCTTATGAGGCGGTTTTCGTAGCGTGCTCCGGAGCCGCCGGCTGCCATGCCTGGCATTTGGGGTTGGCCATCGGGGGTTGCGGGTTGGCTTGGAACATTGGCGGTTGGGCCGGAGCGGTTGTTCGGATCGTCTTTGCCAAACATTTCGTCGAGGATTTCGACGATGCGCTCCGCGTTGGCTCGCTGGAGCGAAATGAATTCGGTGACAACTTGGGCGGGTTCGACATCAATGAGGGCCAGCACGCCGAGGGCTTTGCGCACGAGCGGGGTTTTGTCGGTGATGATGATGGCGTTGGTGTTTGCAACGGGGGCGAGGGATCCGAAGGCGTTGGATTGGATGACGTTTTGAAGGACGAGGGTGGCCTCTTCTGGAGAAATGAACGCCAGCGGTTTGTAGAAGCTGACCACGCGATCTCCATCCGATGGCATTTCCGCACTCTCGATGTAGAGCGGAAGCCCCTCGGTGCGCGGCGCACGGGAAGGACCAAGGATTTTGACCGTCTGGTCGTCCACAGGGACGATGCTGTAGCCATTGAGCAGGAGCGAGCTTTCGATGAGCTTGATGGCATCCACTTTCGGCACCGGCTGGCTGACCATGATCGAGATTTCGGGACCGGCGAGGTTCGAGTCCCGGATGAGGCGTTTGCCCGTGAGAGCCTCGTAAGTCAGGAGCACTTCAAACACCGAGCTACGAGGAAATTGGATATTGACGGTATCGGCTCCACCGAGCGGAACGGCGGCCGGGGCGGGAGGCTGCGGGGTCGGAGTCGGCTGGGGAACGACAGGTGCTGGGGGTGGCTGAATGGGCTGAGGGGTCGCAGGCGTAGCGGTAGGAGTCACCGGTTGCGGAGCGGCAGGCTGGGCCGCAGGATCGGTCGGGATCGCGAGGTCCGCTGGCGGGGGATTCGGCACCTGCGCTTGGAGGTGTCCGACGGCGGCAGCGATGAGGAGGAGGCGGAAAAGTCGGGAGATCATGGGCCGGGAGTGGGTTGTCCGGAAATCACCCTGCGGCGGATGACACGGCGGGGCGTGGTGGGAGCAGAGGGCCTACCGGGAACAGCTTGTTGATTCGGAGCATTCACGCTCACGCTCGGATTTTGACTGGGCATTCCGGGTGGTGGTTGCATCCCGGTCTGCTGGCCGGGAGGGGTGGCGGGTTCGGCATACGAGATGGTAGCGACTTCGGAGCCAACGCGGATCGTGGCGCGCATGCGGCGGGCATCGGGATCGGGAAAAAACTCCACGAGGCTGAGATTGGTGATCGGGTTTGGGGTCTTGGTGACCATATGGCGCTCTTGGCTGGTTTTATCGAGCACGAAGACCATGGGCTCGTCATTGATCGAGACGGCTCCTGTGAGGGTAAACCGGTCGGCGAGCGGTGAGCTTTCCTCGGCGGTGGGCAGCGAGAAGGGCGAGCGGTTGAGAAGGATTTGAAATTGTGAGAGGTCGCGGGGAAGCGTCCATGGCGCGACAGCATCCTGTGCCACGGCCATGCCGGGCAGGAAAACCACGAAAAGAAGACATTGTAAAAGACGCGTCATGGACCGGGAATTGTCGCCGGGGTATAATACTGGTGAACCTCCAATTCCACCAGAACATTTGGGGGCTCGGTGTCGCTGCGGATAATCAGCTTCGGCACGGAACGCCATGAGGTCGGGTATTGCAGCTTAAAAAGAAATTTGGTGACGCCGGCAAACGAGCCGGAAAGTTTGGCTTGGAGGGCAGTGGCGGTGCCTGCCGCGACCGAGACCGAGGGCAGAAGGTTTTCCTCGATGACCTTGAGTCCGTTCTCATCGGCGGACGCGCGGGTGAATTCCAGCAGTGCGGTGCTGGCGGCATCCGAGGTGAGGGATTCCGGAGGGTGCGCTTGGATCCACTCCTGCCCGGGTCCAAGCCCGCCGGCAGCGTCGATCCACATCTGGCTCTCGGCGAGCGCGGCCTTCGCATCCGCGATCTCGCGGGTCAGCCCCCCGCGGGCGGACTTCCATGCCTGGAACCCAAAGAGGTTGAGCGCGATGAAAATCGCGGCGCAGAAAACCAGAAGCAGGCGTAACTCATTCGGTGCGAGCTTGCGCATCAGGGCGGACTCCTTCCATTTCAAATCGCACTTTGTCTTTTCCGGCAAGCTGCGGCTGGCGCGATGTCCAGTCGTAGCTGCTGAGCACGTCGGATTTTTTGACGTGCTCAAGAAATGTATAGGCCTGCGAAATATCGGTTGCCTCGCCGGCAATGAAGAGGCGTCCATTTTCCATGGCAAATTGGGTAAGGCGCACTTGATCGCCGGGAAGTTCGGTGGCGACAGCGGCGAGCTGATCAAGGGCAAAGCGACCGGGCTCAATCGCGGCTTGGAACTCCTTCCACTCGGTGACGAGTTTGCGGGCCTGCTGGCTCGCGGGTTCGATCTCGGCTGCTTCGCGAACGATGCGGCCGCGCTCGAGCTTTTTGAGGAGGAGGTCAGTTCCCATCGCGGCGGCGATGAGGGCATAGGCGACGAGGGCGATGATTCCGAAAAATGCCAACTTGCGCATCCCCTTGCGGCGGGCGTGTGCGCGCACGGCGGCTGGAGGAGCGACCTCCACAGGCTCCGCCGGAATCCTCGGCGCGGGTTCCGGATTGATCACCTCGACCGAGGTACGCAATCCGCTGCCAATCGCTTTGGCCTCCGCCTCGCCGAATTCCCCGATCAGGCGCACGACGGCG
This sequence comes from Chthoniobacterales bacterium, assembly GCA_038214335.1. Taxonomy (GTDB): domain Bacteria; phylum Verrucomicrobiota; class Verrucomicrobiia; order Chthoniobacterales; family Terrimicrobiaceae; genus QYQL01. Next base: position 451 of record JBBQRY010000086.1, on the reverse strand, counting down.
GGAAGTCCGGAGATCACTTGTTCCGCCCGCAGGCGCAGAGCCGAGCGCGTGATGAGTCCGCAGAAAGCAGGTCCGGGTGAGGATTCTCCACTGGCAGAAAAATACACGCAGCGTTGGTTTTTGAAGAACCCAAAGACGAGATCGCCGGATTCGCGCCAGACGACGACATCTGCAGCGCCGGGATCGATCAGGCGGGCGGGGATGTCAAAGAACCGGGCCTTGGCGAAATACTCGGAGGCCGAGGATTCATCGCCGACGGCCAAGGCGAGGACGAGCGAGCGTCCGCCGGAGGATTCGATCGGGAGCACGCGCACTTCGCTGTCGCGGCGGACGAGATGACGGCCGGCGAGTTCGAGTTCGGCCAGTTCCTTGGGATCGCCTTCGCCTGCGACCCAGAGCGGGATGGCCAGCAGGCTGCGGCTCGGAAGGGCGAGCAGAAGCCGGGGGGCGT
>JBBQRY010000085.1:0-8069 GCA_038214335.1 Chthoniobacterales bacterium | reverse complement strand
ATGCGGCGGAACTCGTCGTGGGTGAGGGGCATCACGCTGAGGCGCGATTGGCGCAGGAGGGCAACCCCTGCCAGTGCTGGGTCGGCTTTGATTTGATCGAGCGAAACCGGGTGCTTGAGGGGGCGAACCGGACGCAGATCCACACAGGACCAGTCGCCTTCCTGAGCGGTGGGATCGGGGTAGGCGGAACGAACGACCTCGGCGATGCCCACGATTTCGCGTCCGCTGACGCTGTGATAAAAAAATACACGATCTCCCGGCTTCATGGATCGCAGGTGGTTGCGCGCTTGAAAGTTGCGCACGCCCGTCCATGCGGTTCCGCCATCGCGCACAAAATCATCCCACGAATACGCGGAGGGTTCCTGTTTGACGAGCCAGTGATTCATGAGTTTTCGGAAAAATAGGCGAGCAAGTTTTCGGTGGTGGTGCGGCTGATGAATTCGCGGGTCTCGACGCTATTGTAAGCGTTGTGCGGGGTGAAGACGACCTGCGGACGGCGGAGTAGGGCATGGCTGGCGACGAAGCGTGAGATCTCCTTCATGCGCCCAATCGGCAAGGCAATTCGGTCGGTATCCACTGTGCGTCGCACGCGATCCACAATCTGCGCTCCGAGCAGGGCCGTCGCCCCGCCGTGGAAGACTCCTTCTTCTTCGATGACGTCGAGTCCGGCTCCTCCGACCTGTCCGCTGTCGAGCGCATCCACCAGGGCCTCGGAGTCAATGAGGCAGCCGCGTGCCGTATTGATGATGAGCACGCCGGGTCGGCAGTGTGAGAAGGTTTCGCGATTGAAGACATGGTGGGTTTCCGGGTTGAGCGGAATGTGGAGCGTGATGACATCCGAATCCCGGATCAGGGTCTCAAACGAGGTGTATGCGAAATCGAGCAATTCGGTATGGATCGGATTTGGCACAGCATCATAGGCAAGGACCTTCATTCCAAACGCGGCGGCGATGCGGATCACATGGAGTCCGACCCTTCCCGCGCCCACCACTCCCAGCGTGCTGCCGCGCAGGTCCATTCCCCGAAAATCCTCATGCGTGAAACGTCCGGCCAGCGCGGCCTCCGTAGATTCACGAATCCGCCGTGACAACGCCAGCATGAGTGCGAACGTGTGCTCGGCGACCGTGTTTTCGCCATATCCGCTCACATGCGTGACCCGGATATTCCGCTTCCGGCACGCCGCAAGATCCATGTGGTCGCAACCCATCGAGCGGGTCGCAATCATCTTGAGATTCGGATGCTTTGCCAGAAATGCCTCGTCGATGCGGTCGTTGACAAAGATGGAGATCGCTTCGACGTCCTTCGGCACGTCAGCGAGTTCATCGAACGAGGCATCGAATGCCTCGAATTTTTCCGCAAAAAATGCGGCTTCTTCGGACTCCGTGGAGACGAAACAGATTTTCCTTGTTTGCATGGCCGGTGTGGGTGCTCCAGTATGGCCGGAATTCTTTATGGAAACAAGCCCGACGCATAGGGGGATATTCCTCACATTTGAAGGCACGGAAGGCTGTGGAAAATCCACTCAGATCCGGCTGCTGGCGGATGCTCTTCGTGAGCGGGGAGTCGATCCGCTGCTCGTGCGCGAACCCGGCGGCACAGCGTCCGGCGAAATGATCCGCCACCTGCTCCAGCATGCGCCCGAAGGGACAGCTCTCACTCCGGAAGCCGAGCTCCTGCTCTTTGCCGCCAGCCGCGCTCAACTCGTGCGTGAGGTGATCCGCCCCGCCCTTGAAGCCGGACGCACCGTGATCTCGGACCGGTTTCTCGACTCTACGACCGTCTATCAGGGCGTCGCCAGAAAAATTCCACCGGATGCCACTGCGCGCATCAATGATTTTGCGGCGGGCACCTGCCGTCCAGATCTCACATTCCTCATCGACCTTGACCGGGCGACCGCACTGGGCCGCATGGGAGACCGGATACCCGACCGGATCGAACGCGAATCCGAACAGTTCTTTGAAGCCGTCCGTCAGGGATACCTGGATCTCGCCGCCCGCGAACCGCAACGCATCAAGGTCGTTGATGGCTCGCTTCCGCCCGATGTGCTGACCTCCCAAATCCGTGCCATGGTGGCTGAAGGCTTACGTTGTGTATGAAGCTTGGGATTCAAGAACTCGATCAATGCCCTCCAACACGCTTCAGACTGTCCCGTTGCGGATCTTAGCTTTTTCGCGTTCGCGTTTTTCTTCGAGACGTTGAAGCTCGGAGGCGAGCTGACGGAGGATTTCGTCCTTCTCGATGGGGTTGGCTTTGGCGAGTTGGTCTTCGAGGAAAAGCTTTTTCTCGGCGGTCTTGGCATTGATTTCGCTGTCCACTTCGGCGATGGCGGCTTTTTGCGCCTCGGTGAGGGTTTGGCTGGGAGCGGATTTTTCTAGGCGGCTCATGGCGAGTTCGTAGGCGGATTTCATGTGGGTATTTTGCGGGACTTTTCGTCGCAGCGACAGAAAAATTGCACGATCGGGTTGGAGCGTGGTTAACTGTGCCTTCCATGTCCACTTTGCGGCTACTGAGCACCGATTTCGATGGCACCCTGATTGCGCACCCCTCCGACGGGCGATGCTCGGACGGGCTTGCCGAAATGCTGATGCGGCATCGCGAGGGGGGTGGGCTCTGGGCTTTGAACACCGGGCGCGGATACGACCACGCGATCGAGGGGGTTCAGACGTTTCAAGGTCCTTACGAGCCGGACTTCCTGCTCACCAACGAACGGGAGATCCACCTGCGCACGGGGCCTGGCCGGTGGGAATCCGACATCGACTGGAATGGACTCTGCCACGAGCGGCACGACGAACTTTTTTCCCGTGCGGGTTCGGTTTTTGAAAAGATCCATGAGTTGGCTTCGAGTTCGCCGGATGTGACGCTGATTCACGAGGAGGGGATTCTGGTCGGGTTGGTGACCTCAAGCGAACAGGTGATGGAGGAGGTTGCGGGATTTTTGGATCGTGAGACCCGGCATCTTGTCGAGTTCGGATACCAGCGCAACACGGTTTACCTGCGGTTCTGCCATCGCGACTACCACAAGGGGGCGGCGCTGGGCGGGCTTTGCCGGCGGCTTTCGATCTCGCGCGAGGAGGTGTTTTCCGCCGGGGACCACTTCAACGATCTCTCGATGCTCGACGGCACGTATGCTGCCTCTCCGTGTTGTCCTTCCAATGCCATTGTTCCGGTGAAGGATGCCGTTCGTGCTGCGGGGGGCTTTGTGGCCGATTTTCCTGCGGCTGCCGGGGTCGTTCAAGGCTACAACCATTTCACCCAATCATGACTCCTGTTTTCCTCAAAAAACTGCGCTTGCGCCTCGGGGCCGATGCGGTCCTCTCCGATCCTCCACCCGAATTTTCCAGCGACAAGTGGTTTGCCAACGAAAAGCCGGATGTCGTTGTGTTTCCGACTTGCACTGCGGACGTCTCGTTTGTGCTGCGGGCAGCGAATCGGGCGGGCATCCCCGTGACCCCGCGTGGCGCGGGCTACGGATATGTCGGCGGATGCACGCCGATCCGTCGGGGGATTGTTCTGTCGCTCGAGCGCATGAACCGGATTCTGGAGATCCATGCGAAGGACTTCGTGGCAGTCGTTCAGCCGGGGGTGATCACCGGGGACCTCCAGGCGGCGGCCCGCAAGAAAAACCTGTCGTATCCTCCCGACCCCGCGAGCCTCAAGGATTGCAGCATCGGGGGAAACATCGCGACCAATGCCGGCGGACCCCGGTGTCTAAAATACGGGGTCACGCGCAGCTATATTCTCGGGCTTGAGGTTGTCCTTGCCGACGGCAGCATCGTGGCCTGCGGCGGACGCACCCACAAGAATAAGACGGGTTTTGACTTGGTCGGACTTTTTACCGGATCGGAAGGCCTGCTGGGGATTGTCACCGAGGCGACCTTGCGGCTGATTCCTCTGCCGCCCGCCCAAGCGGCCCTCTCTGCCGGGTTTGCCTCAATGGACGCCGCCGCCGCCGCCATCCAAGCCGTCTTTGCCGCGGGATTTCTGCCGGCAGCCGTCGAGGTCGCGGACAAATTCACACTCGACGCCGCCCGCGCATATCGGCCCGATGCCGCCTTCCCGCCCGGCAACGCGCAAGTCATCCTCGAAGTCGATGGACAGCCCGGCAGCGTGCGCTCGGAAGCCCGCTCGCTGGAAAAAATTCTTTATGAGGCAGGGGCATTGGACGTGACTCGGGCCACGACCCCTGCCTCCTGCGAAAAGTTGTGGGGTTTGCGTCGGGTTTACTCGCAGTCGCTCAAAGCCACGGGTCTCAAGAAGCTGAACGAGGATATCGTGGTGCCGCGCGGACGGCTGGTTGATCTCGTGCGGTTCGCAGAACGCCTGCAAAAGAAATCCGGCTTTCCGATTGCGTGTTTCGGACATGCGGGGGACGGGAACATCCATACAAACATCATGGTGGCCGATGCCGAGAATCCTGCGGTGCAAAAGAAGTCCCGCGAGGTGCTTGATGCGCTTTTCCGTCAGGTGCTGGAGTGGAAGGGATCGATCACCGGCGAGCACGGAATCGGACTCGCCAAAATGCCATGGTGGAACCTTGCCGTTCCTCTTGCCACCCGCCAGCTCCATCAGGAAATCAAGAGCGCCCTCGATCCGGGGGGCACGCTCAATCCCGGAAAATTCGTCGCGACCATTCCCCGCCGATTTCGCTGAAGCCCCTACTGGTAATCTTCCGCCCGTGCGCTCAAATCGCGCAGCGCCAAATGTCCGAGTCCCACAACCACGAGGGACACCACGCCAAGGATCACGAATCCCGGACGGTAGGCCACATGGTCAAACATGATCCCGATCAGCACGGGACCGACGGAGTTCGCCGCGATCATGCCAAAGCCGAGAAGAGTGAAATGCCCCGCCCGGTTCTCGGGTTTTGGCACGCCGCACGTGAGGGCATTCATGGCGCCGGAAAACCCGCTCCATGCCACGGCCGCCAAGGCGCTGGAAGCCAGCACGGTGATGGTTCCAGGAAACGCAGCCAGAGGAAAAAACATTGTGGCGGACAATGCCGGCCAGAAAAGCAGCGAGTTGCGTGCGCCCCAGCGGTCAGTGATCCAGCCTGCCGCCGGACTCAATGTCACCCGCGATACGGCAGTCGCCATCCCGATCCATGCTGCCATCTTCGCCTCAAAATGCAGCTCGCGAAACGCAAACACGCTCGCAAACACCGTCAATTGACCGACCAGCGGGGAGATCACGCAGACGACCAGTGCCAAGCGCAGGAATTTTTTATCCCGCCAAAGCGCCGCCCACATTTTTCGTCCATACGGGGGCGGGGAGAGTTCGACCGGGGTTGCTGGTTCCTTCGCAAAAAGAATGGCTGTGTCCGCGATCTGGCACAGCACCCACGCCAGCACCAGCAGCGCCCCAAACCCCTCGGGCTTTGGAAGCACCGTCAGAATCCATGCCGCGAACGCCGCGCCGCCAATGCCCAGCAGGCCACCAATCCCGGATGTCAACCCCGCCAGTCGTCCCCGCAGCCGCATCGGAATACAGGCCGCAAAAAACTCCTGATTCGGAAGGCCGCCAAACCCCGCCGCGACCTGCCCGGCGGCCATCAAGAAAACGATCAGCCCGATCATTGTGGCTCCGTTGGTCGAGACCCCCGTCCACACCGCCAAGCCAATCAACCCAATCGGAAGCAGATAAAGCGTGTCCGCCACATACAGGTAGATTTTTTTGTGCCGGAACCGGCGGGTGATCCACGGCGACAAAAACATGCCCGGCAACGTCGCAATGAGCACGCCTTGCACGATGCCAATCTGCGCATTCGTTGCCCCGTAATGCACGAGCAATGGTTGCAGGACGACCATCACCTCCGCCCAGCCCATGGCAAAGACCGCACCCACCCACACCAAGCAGGCAAAATTCCTCCGCACCTCCTGCGGACCCAGATCCTGATTTTTCACATTTCTTCCAACGTCTTTCCTTTGGTCTCCTTCACCATGAAACGGCTCAACCCTACTTTCCCGCATCAGAAGATTCCAGCCATATTTCTCGCTAGGCACTTCTTTCCGCCGTTTACGCGCAACCGAAGAGGCGGCGTTCTTGAATGATGGTTGCGACTTTTGGTGGCACCATTTTTTGCCATGCGGAATCGCCTTTACGAATCAGCGCGAGCACGTCTGGAGAGCGGATGGGAAGATAGTCAGGCTGATAATCCTTGATGCCTTCGATGAACCGGTTTTCTAGCAGGTGGGCGTAGAGGTGGGTGATATTCGGTGCGACGGCAAAATTGTCAGCGGTCACAATCGTTCCATCCGGCATGAGGCGCGGATAGGCATAGAGTTTGACTCCGTGTTTGAAGAGCCGACCGAGACCCTCGAGGATTCCGCCTTCGAGGTCGGTGTAAAAATGTGCCTCGAACAGTTCGTGCATTCCGGGAATCCCGAGCGGGAGTCCGATCATTTTGTCGGTGTAAATCGAGAGGTAGTTCACGAGGCGATGGAATTCGCCATAGTTTGAGATAAGAACTGTGCGTCCGAGCGCACCGAGCATATCCACCCGGTCAAGAAAATCCTGAAGATCGAGACGTCCGGTGGAAAGCAGGTTTTTCATCGTGATTTCGAGGAGGATTTCCGGTTCGAGTCCGCGAACAGCCTCCTCCTGTTCAAAGAGCCGACGTGCGCATTCGAGCATGTCGTTGGTGACATGAGTGACGGGACGGAAGCTGCCGCGTTCCACAAGGAGCGGCTTCTTGTGGAAGGCGTCCGCAGCCTGCACGACCTCGCCATCGGCCCGGAACAGCGTGGCTTTGGTGAGTCCTTGCACAACCAACTGTAGGTTCATGATGCGGTTGTCCACATCCGCAAAGGCTGGACCGGAGAAGCGGATCATATCGACGACAATCCGCTCGTGCGTGAGGTCATCCATGAGCGAGGCAATCAGGCTCTCCGGCTGTTCGGCCTGATGAAACGCGCCATGCACGAGGTTCACCCCAATGATCCCGAGTGCCTCCTGCTGCTCAAGGTTTTCGGCATCCATCATGCGCACATGGAGGATGATTTCGCTGAAGGGAGCGCGGGGGGCGTGTTGAAAGCGCAGCCCCATCCATCCGTGCGACTCGTCATGACGACGGAAACTCCGCGCCGCCACGGTGTCCGCAAATACAAAAAACTGGCGGTCAGCTCCTACCGTAGCGTCGAGACGCTCGATCAGCAGTTCCACCTCATGCGTGAGCATCGTGGCGAGACGTGCGCGGCTCACGTAGCGTCCGCAGGCTCCGTAGATCGCGTCGCTGAACGTCATGTCGTAGGCCGAAATTGTCTTGGCAATCGTCCCTGCTGCTGCTCCCGCCGAAAAAAAACGCCTGGCGACTTCCTGGCCCGCGCCGATCTCGGCAAACGTGCCATAAAACCGGCGGTCCATATTAACCTCGAAGGCCTTCTTTCCGACGCGTTGGTCCAATCCCTGTGCCATGGAGCGGACGCTACCACATGTTCGCTCGGTATGGGAAGAGTCGGGAATGGGGTGGACGCATGGTCTCTGAAAACTGCCATGGCTCATGACACAATTGACAGAGCACTGCCTGCGGGGACATTCTACAGTTATTGTGGTAACTGTCCGCGAAATTGCAAAAAAGGTTGGTTGTGCTCCGATGACCGTTTCGCGCGCTTTGCGCGGGCAGACCGGGGTCGCGGACGAAATGCGCCACCGGATCGAGCAGGCAGCCGACGAACTCGGGTATCGGAGAAGCCCGCTGGTTGGAGCGTTTCTTTCTCACATCCGCTCGCGCAGGCTTCCTGCCACGACTTGCAATCTCGCCTTCGTTCACCCCGGCCCGCTCTCGGAGTCGAACCCGGTTTTCAGGGGTGCCCGTGAGAGGGCTTTGGAATTGGGCTATCAATTGGAAAACTTTTCGCTCGAGGATCTGCACGGGGCGAAGGCACCAAGGGTTCAGGAAATTCTACTCAGCCGCGGGGTTCATGGGCTGGTCCTACACCCTCGTGCTACGACCTTTCCTCTGACCATGGACTGGAGCAAGTTTTCCCTCGTGGTGATCGGGCGTTTCGGGATGGAGCTGCAAGCGCATCGGGTGAGCCGGGCGGGCTTTGATAATTTGATTTTGTGCTTTGAGC
>JBBQRY010000084.1:0-8086 GCA_038214335.1 Chthoniobacterales bacterium | reverse complement strand
CGATGTCGGGAGTGTGAGCGGTTCCGCCACCCCTCCGGGGCGGGGGCGTGTAGGGGTGGTTCTCCGGTGGTTCCGCTTCGCTCCACCACCGGCTAAGGTCCGGCTGTCCCTTCGGGACAAATGTCATAATGAGAATTGCTGGGTTGGGACTTCCCCGCATTGTTCTTTCCTGTAATAAGTGTAACCCCACCCAAATCACTAACGTCCAGTTCAGCAAAAGATCGAAAATTCGATATCGACACGGAACTGAACTGTTTCGGCATCGCTACCTTGTATTTTGGCTTTGTGAATTTTTCAAAAAGATCTTTTTCCTGAAAAAACCGCTGATCGATCTCTCGCCGAATGCGGTCCCTTTTAAGAGGGTTTGAGGATCGCGAAAGTGCGGTTGCCCGAGCGTTCGAGCAGGATGAGGATTCCGCGGTTTGGCTCGGCGGCTTTCAGCGCGGCTTCGACATCCTTGTGGGTGAGGACCGGACGTCCGCCCATCTCCGTGATCACGTCGCCGGGTTCGAGTCCGGCGACGGCGGCGGGGCTGCCGGGTTCGACCTGGGTGACGACGGCTCCGCCACGGGCATTGCGGCGGATTCCGAAGATTTTCAAGGTATCCGAGGTCGCGTCTTCAAAGGAAAACCCGGGAAACGCTGGCTGGGCCAAGGGAGCTTTGCTGTTTGGAGCCGGAGGCTGGACATGGCGCGGATTGCGGGGCTGGGTGGAGACGCGGAGAAGCGGATCGGGCTGTTCGCCGGTGGTCACCTCGACGCGGACCATGCGACCCTCACGCCAGACGTCGAGGGCGACATTTTGTCCGATTTGCTTATTGAGCACTTCGTGTTGGAGATCGCTGGCGAGCGCGACTTCCGCACCATCCACTTTGAGGATCACGTCACCAGGCTGGAGATCGCTTTGTTCGGCGGGAGCACCCTGCTCAATTCCGCTCACCACGACCCCTTTGGGCAGCCCTGGAAACTTTCTTTGCAGGTAGGCATTTTCTTGAATGCCGGCAATCCCAATGCCGAGCCATGGACGGGTCACCCGGCCTTTCGTCAGGAGCTGGTCGGCAATCATTTTGGCGGTGTTGATTGGAATGGAGAATCCCAGTCCGCGATTTGATCCGCTGATCAGGGCATTGATGCCGACAACACGGCCATCGATGTCGCAGAGCGGACCACCGCTGTTACCGGGGTTGATCGAGGCATCGGTCTGGAGGAATTCATAGCCGCCTCCGACTTGCAGGTTGCGGCCTTTGGCACTGACCACTCCGACCGTAAACGTGTAGGGCAGATCCATGGGAGTTCCGATGGCGAAGGCAAACTCACCGACACGCACGGCCTCGCTGTCGCCGAGCTCCGCGACGGGTAAGTCTTTGCCCTCAATTTTCAGCACCGCAATGTCGCTGCGAGGGTCTCCCCCCACCAGCGTCGCGGGAAATTTCCTGCCATCATGCAGCTTCACGGAAATCGAGGAGCTGTTTTCGACGACATGGAAATTCGTGAGGATGTGGCCGTCGCTGCGGAAGAGGAATCCGGTTCCGATATTTGGGCGCTGCTCGACGGGCCTGCCATCGGGCGTTTGCAGAAAAAACTCGAGTCCCTGCGGAAGTCCGGGAACAGCCACCGGGGCCGGAGATTTGGATTCGATGACCACGACCGAGGGTGCCACTTTCTCAAAGACATCGGCAAACGAGTTGCTCATCTGCCGCAACGCCGTGGGCGCGGACGGTGCGACAGTTTGTTGTGCAGTGGCAGGTAAGATGACCAAAAGGATGGCCCCGGCGATCAGGTGTTTCATAGCAAGTTTCAATTTATGCAGGAAAATCGGGTTTTCAAGTGGCATGGATGAGAAGTGCTGTGAGGGCACGGCGGTGGGGAGCAGGCATGGGGGGAAGGGCGTCCGGTGCGAAGGTGGTCCACTCGGCTTTGGCTCTGGCTGGGAACACCTCGAGGGTGATGCGGTAGCGGGTGACGGCGTAGGTGAGTTGGAAAATTTTCCGGCCTTCGCGGCTGGCTCGCGGCAGCACCCAAAGTCCGCGCCAGCGTGGACCTTCCGCAGGGACCAGGCAGATCTTATCGTCACGCCGCGCAAAGACCCGCAGGTCACGTTCGAGGAGGATCGGCTTGCGTGGCGGTTTGAGCGGAATCTTTTCGGGTGCCTCAGCCTTGCAATAGCTGCGAACCGGGCAGAGGAGGCAGGTCGGATTTCCCGAGCGACAGATCCCGGCACCAAGCTCCATGAGCGCGGAGGCATGGAGTCCGCCGTCGGATTTTGGCAGGAGGGCGCGGGCGGAGGATTCGAGAAATGCGCGCGCATGGGCGGATGCGATGGGCTTGCGAAAGTTTTCGAGCCGGGCGATGACGCGGATGATGTTGGCATCGAGGACTGGCAGGCATTGGTCGTATGCGAATGCGGCGACAGCGGCTGCGGTGTAGGGTCCAACGCCGGGAAGCTGGCGCAGGAGGGGAACGTGATCGGGCACGGTTCCGTCATACTTCGCGACGATTTCGCGGGCCGTGCGCAACAGGTTGCGTGCGCGGGAGTAATATCCGAGTCCCTGCCAGAGATGGAGCACGTCCGGCTCGTCGGCATTTGCGAGTGCCGCAACGGTCGGGAAGGCCTGCATCCATCTCTCGAAATACGGCACGACGGCTTCGACAGTAGTTTGTTGCAGCATGAATTCCGAGACCAGCACGGCATAGGGATCACGGGTGCGGCGCCATGGCAGGTCGCGCCCGGTGCGGCGGAACCACCCATGCAGGTCGCGGTGAAACTCCCCAAGGTTCGGTATCATCTCGACAAGATAGCAAATTCTGCCGTGAATTCGTCCATGTCATCGGAAAAAAAATTGCACACGCACACGGTGCCACTCACGGAGGAGCAGGCAAAAAAGCTACACGCCGTGCTCAAGGCCCAAGGGTTTGAATTTGAAGAAAAACCCTACATGCTCTACTCGGCGAGGCGGTTGAAGCTCAACATTGCCGTCTATGTCAAAGGTCCGAAGGCGGTGATTCAGGGTCGGGGGATTGAGGAGTTCATCACATTTACTCTCGAACCCGAAATCCTCGGAGAAGCCCGGTTTGGATACGACGAGGTCCACTCCCCGGAACTCTTCGAGCCGCATTTCGGAATTGATGAAAGCGGCAAAGGCGACTTCTTCGGGCCGCTGGTCATTGCCGGAGTCTATGTGGATGCCGCACTCGCCAAAACCCTTCGTGATGCCGGCGTGCAGGACAGCAAAGCCATCGGCTCGGACAGCAGAATCCGTGCGCTGGCCGATGCGATTCGGAAATCCCGCGCTCCGCAGAGCATCGTTTCGATCCCCCCACCGCGCTACAACGACCTCTATCGCAAAATGGGAAACCTCAACAGCCTCCTGGCATGGGGTCATGCCCGAGTGATAGAAAACCTCTGCGAGCAGCAGCCGGACTGCCCCCGCACGCTCTCGGATCAGTTTGCCAAAGGAAACGTGCTCAAACGTGCGCTCATGGCCAAAGGACGTCTTCTCCTACTCGAAGAGCGCACGAAAGCGGAATCCGACTTCGCAGTCGCCGCAGCCTCAATCCTAGCCCGCGAAAAATTCATCGATTGGCTCGAGTCAGCCGGCAAAGCCTCCGGCATCGTGCTTCCCCGTGGCGCTTCCGCCGCCGTGAAATCCGCCGCCACGGCCCTCGTCAAAAAGCTGGGTCCCGATGCGCTCGAAACCCATGCCAAGACCCATTTCAAAACGTCGGCAGAAATCTTGAAGGGCACGTCATCATCTGAGAACTTAAAACTTAAGACTTAAAACCTAACACTTGGGACTTGAGACTTGTCAGCTCCCCCGTGCGGAGTTCCTCGCGTTTACTTCTTCTGATGCACTTCGGAGGCGACTTTGAGGCGGAGGCCATTGAGGCGGATGAAGCCGGTGGCGTCGTCTTGGTTGTAAGCCTGGGTTGGGTCGGCTTCCATCGTGGCGATGTGCGGATTGTAGAGGCTGAGCGGGCTTTTGCGTCCGGCGGCATGGATGCCGCCCTTGTAAAGTTTGACGCGGACCGTGCCTGAGACGTGTTTTTGAGATTCGGTGACGAGTGCCTGAATGGCCTCGCGTTCGGGGGCGAACCAAAATCCGTTATAAACGAGCGTGCTGTATTTCGGGATGAGGCCATCGCGCAGGTGCATGACTTCGCGATCCATCGTGAGGGATTCCATCTGACGGTGTGCGAAATGGATAATCGCGCCGCCGGGAGTCTCATAGACCCCGCGGCTTTTCATTCCAACGAACCGGTTTTCGACCATATCGACACGGCCAACGCCGTGGACACCGCCGAGTTTGTTGAGCAAGCGCATCACAGCCAGAGGGCTGAGGCGTTCGCCGTTGACGGCTACGCAATTTCCTTGCTCGAATTCGAGTTCGACGAGTTCGGGTTTGTCGGGAGCGTCTTCGGGGAGCACCGAGAGTGTGGTAAAATACTCGCGGTTTGTGAGGTCGCCGGCATCATACCATGGATCTTCGAGGATTCCTGCTTCGTAGCTGATGTGAAGGAGGTTGCGATCCATCGAATAGGGCTTCTTGGCACTGGCCGCGACAGGAACTCCATGGGCTTCGGCGTAGGCGATCATTTCTGCCCGACCGGGAAATTTCTCGCGAAAGCGGGCATCCCGCCATGGGGCGATGACCGTGATGTCGGGGGCCAGAGCGGCGGCTGTGAGCTCGAACCGGACCTGATCGTTGCCTTTTCCAGTGGCTCCGTGGGCAACGGCGGTGGCTCCTTCGGCCCGCGCGATTTCCACCATGCGCTTGGCAATGAGCGGACGCGCAATGCTGGTGCCAAGGAAATACTGGCCTTCATAGAGCGCTCCGGCTTGCAGGATCGGGTAAATGAAATCCCGCGCAAACTCCTCTTGGAGGTCATCGACGTAGCATTTCTCTGCCCCCGTGCGAAGGGCTTTTTCTTCTAGGCCATCCAGCTCCTCGCCCTGGCCGACATCCGCACAAAACGCGATAATGTCGGCTCCGTAGGTTTCTTTGAGCCAGTTCAGAAGGACCGAGGTGTCGAGGCCCCCGGAATATGCGACAACGATTTTTTCCATAACGGCAGCGAGCATGGGCGGAATCCCCACGATTCGCAATCCGGGAAAATTCCGAAAATCACATTTTTTCGGCAGCGATCACATACGACCATTCATGGCGTCCGGCAGGAATCCGGTAAGCGGGGGACGCATCGGGTCCGCAGCTCGCCGTCCCGAGCCCGCGCTGGCGGAAATCAAGGTTCAGCACGGTCTCCTTCCGCGGCGTGAGGTCGTAGGTATGGAAAGCGGCGAAGAGGTCCTCGGCGGTAAAATGGCTGGCCGAGAACTCGAGCGGACCCGGTGCGGAAACCCGCAGTCGGATGCTGCCATTGTCGAGCGTGAGCCATCGGGTATCGGTCCGATTGCCGTGCTCCTGCGGCAGGATATACGGCACGTATTGGCCAGACACCGTGCCGGAAAATGCGTCCACAATAGCCGCACGCTGGCGGTCGCTGTAATTGTCGAACGGTCCGCGGCCGAGCCAATGCAAATGTTCGAATCCAGGCGCAACGAACAGTCGCACACCGAGCCGTGGAAGATCCGCGAGGAGTTTATCCACAACGAACACGTTCTCGACGACAACCGATCCATCGGTCCGAATCCGGTAAGAATGACGGTGGACGACGCCTTTGTCGCTGGCCTTGCAGCCCAGCACATGCGAGCAGGTGACCGTGATTTCGCCAGACTTCTCACGGCGCGCCCGAACGGGTCCGGGCGACAACGTGGCGTCCGGCAGACCGGCCTTGAGCCAGCGTCCCAGCGGTTTGCCATCCTGTCCGCTCCAGCCTTTGATGCCGTCGTTGTCAGTTGCGCCACGCCAGACCTGTAGGGCCGGACCCGAGATCAGCACATTCTGTCCGTCGAAGTGGAAGGCATCCAGGCGTCCGGTGGATTCCGAAAAGGACAAGTCAAATCCGGTGCCGAGCACGCGGATTCCGGCAGCCGTTTTTTCGAGTTCCAGCGGAGCGGCTTTCCGCATTGCGACCGCAGGGGCGGCCTCCGTTCGTTTGCCACCGAGCGGGATCTGATCCCAGCCCAGCACATGAGCGCGTCCGCACCATGCGGAATCCCGCGTTGTTGTATAGCGGAAGTCCAGAAAGACTTCGCCATGGGAACTGATCTTCGGGAGCGGGATCGCCACCTGCAGAGATTCGCCGGGCGCGATTTTCACGGTGGGGAGCACCCCTTTGGCAAGGGTATTGCCTTCGCATTGGAGTCGCCATGCGATGCGGACATCCGAGGAGTCGGTGAAATCCCGGCGATTGGAAATCGTTGCGATGCGGTTCTTTGCGTCGAACTTCGTAACCTTAATCGGCTGGGCAAGGTGGCGGAATTCCTGGATTCCGGGATGCGGTGTGCGGTCCGGCCAGACCAGTCCGTCGCAGACAAAGTTCAGATCATTTGGCTTATCCCCAAAGTCTCCGCCATAGGCCCAGAAGGGCTTGCCATCGGGTCCGGTCTGCAGGAGTCCGTGATCAATCCACTCCCAAATGAACCCGCCTTGAAGACCAGGATGTTTTTCAAAGAGGTCATAGTAATCCGCCAGCCCGCCATTGCTGTTGCCCATGGCATGGGAATACTCACACATGATGAGCGGACGCCGCTGGTCGGGATGCTTCTTGTCAGTCGCCCATTTCACCAGAGAATCCAGGGTAGGATACATCGGACACACAATGTCCGTCACATGGTCTCCGCCCTCGTAGATAAAGTTCTCTGGTTGCTCCTCCATGCTCAGACCCTGGGTCCAAATCCCCGGTTCGTAGTGCAGCGGACGGCTGGCGTCACGCCCGCGAATCCATCCGGCCATACCATCCTGGTTGGCTCCGTATCCGGTCTCGTTCCCGAGCGACCAGAGGATCACTGAAGGATGGTTCTTGTCGCGCTCGACCATGCGCACCGCGCGGTCGAGAAATGCCGGAGCCCAGAGGGATTCGTGCCCGAGTTGGCCATAATACGCATGGGCTTCGAGGTTCGCCTCGTCGATCACATAGAGTCCGATTTCGTCGCAGAGATCCAGCCAATGCGGATCGTTTGGATAGTGCGAGCACCGCACGGCATTGAAATTGTGCTGCTTCATCGTCACGGCATCGAGGCGCATCGTCTCCCGGTCCAGTGCCTTGCCTTTCGTGTGGTGATGGTCGTGACGGTTCACGCCATGGATCATCACCTTGCGTCCGTTGATGAGGAGCTGGCGATCCCGAACCTCCACCGAGCGGAACCCAATGCGCGTTGCCGTGGATTCTACAGGCTTTCCTTGCGGATCCCGAAGCGTGAGAACGAGCTTGTAAAGCGCGGGAGACTCGGCGGACCACAAAGACGGATTTTTTACCGATTCCTCAAAGCGGGCTTCGAGACGATGCGGCGAACCGGTCCATCCTCCCATGGAAAATGGGGCCACCAGCGGCTTCTTGAAAACGGCTTTTCCTGCGGGGTCGAGCAAGCGGGCAGAGACCGACCACCCCGCTTCGGCCATGCGCCCGAAAGCGATTTTCACCGTCAGGCGAAGCCGTCCATCGCGGTAATTATTCTCCAGATCTCCGACCGCAAAGACATCCGCGATATGGACCGGCGCGGTCGAGTAAACGAACACCTCGCGATGGAGCCCTGCCATCCACCACTGGTCCTGATCCTCAACAAACGAGGCATCCGACCACTTGATGACGACCGCGCAGACAAGGTTCTTTTTGCCCACACGCACATGCGAAGTGATGTCGAATTCCGAAGGCAGACGGCAATCTTTTCCTACTCCCACAAAAGTGCCATTCACATAAACAGCCAGCACACTCTCCGCGCCGCCGAAATGCAGGACCACCCGCCGCCCGGCCCAGTCCTTCGGGATTTCGATCTCGCGGGAATAGATCCCCGTCGGGTTTTCCTTCGGAACCAACGGCGGCTCGTCCTGGAAGGGCATCATCACATTCGTGTAATGCGGTGCCCCGTATCCCTGTAGGGTCCAGTTGCCGGGAACCGTCACCTCCGCCCACGATCCGCGATTCGTCTCAACCGCAACGTCTTCCGCAATCGCCACCTCCGGACGCCCGTG
>JBBQRY010000083.1:0-8160 GCA_038214335.1 Chthoniobacterales bacterium | reverse complement strand
GTCATGTCCTCCTCCAGCCACGGATGTATGTAGAAATCCTCGATCCTCAGGGAAAGCCTGTGCCCCCGGGAGCACGCGGCGAAATCACCCTCACCGGTGGCTTCAATTTCTGCCTTCCGTTGCTCCGATACCGCACCGGGGATTTTGCTTCTCTGGAACATGTGCGCGGCGAGCCAGTGCTTCGGCGGTTGGAGGGCCGCATGGTCGTTCGCTTCCGACGTCCCGATGGTGTCTGGCTGAACAATATCGACGTCACACACGCTCTGCGTCCGCTTCCCCTTGCGAGGTTCTGCTTGCATCAACGGGCGGCTGGGTCACTGGATTTTTTCGTCGAGGGTCCACACGGAGCCATGGCAGACGCCAAAGCGGCGGTCGCTGCGCTTTTCGGACTGAATACCCGCATTCGCATCTGTCCGTTTGCCCTCCCAACCGGATCCGGCAAGGCTCCCCAATACTCCTCAGATCTGGACGATTCTCACGAATGAATCTGCCGGAGACTCTGCGAGAAACGCTCCGCCATCCTCCATGGCTGGAACTCCTCGCCAACACGGTCAACCTCACCTCCATTGTCCTAGCAACCCGCAACTCCCTCCACACATGGTGGACCGGAATCCTTGGCTGCGTCCTTTTTAGCTGGCTCTTCTTTTCCACCCAGCTCTATGCCGACGCGACACTTCAGGGCTTTTTTATCGCCACAAGCGTCCTCGGCTGGTGGCACTGGCTTCACCATGGCGGAACCCGTGTGGACCGTGCGATCACCCGCACAGTAGGCGCAGAACTTGCCTGCATTCTGCCGCTCGGCGCTCTCGCCGCCCTTGGCTATGGCTGGCTGCTTCATCGATTCACCGACGCATTTTCTCCCTTCATCGACTCGACCGTCCTCGCCCTCAGTGTCTCGGCGCAGCTCCTCCTCATGCGCCGAAAACTCGAGACCTGGGTCTTCTGGTTTGCGGTCAACTCACTCGCCGTTCCGCTTTTTGCCTCGCGTGGACTCTGGCTTACAGCCTTCTTCTATGGATTGTTCTGGCTGAACTCCCCGCTCGGATTTTTGCGCTGGCACAGGGAAATGCGGAATGGCCGGATTTTCCTTCCAAGTGCCGTCACCCCATGAGTCGATTTTCCACGGGGCTTGTGGTCGGCAAGTTTGCGCCCCTCCACCTCGGTCATGAACAGGTCATTCGAACAGCCATGGCTGCCTGCGATCATGTCGTCCTTCTTAGCTATTCGCGCCCGGAATTCTCCGGCTGCGAACCGCACCGCCGCGCGGCATGGCTTGTCCAACGATTTCCTGAGACGACTCGAATCGTGCTGA
The DNA here is from genome assembly GCA_038214335.1 of Chthoniobacterales bacterium. Classification (GTDB taxonomy): domain Bacteria; phylum Verrucomicrobiota; class Verrucomicrobiia; order Chthoniobacterales; family Terrimicrobiaceae; genus QYQL01. Next base: position 6,848 of record JBBQRY010000083.1, on the reverse strand, counting down.
ACAACTCGGATGAACCGATCCCGGAAAACTCAGCTCCCGACGACGACCACCGCGCCTTCTGCGCCTCGATTCTTCGACGCCGGATCGACCGTCCGATCGACGCCATCTTCACCAGCGAGTCTTACGGTCAGGGATTCGCCGCCGATCTTTCGTATCGGCAGGGCGCACCTGTTGCGCATGTTTCCGTCGATCTGGAGCGCAGAACCCTCCCGATTTCCGGCACGGCGCTGCGGGCCGACGTTCACGGGCTCCACCGGTTTTTATCAGCGGAAGTTTATGCGGATTTCATCCAGCGCATCACAATTCTTGGCGGTGAGAGCACTGGAAAAAGCACCCTCGTCACAGCCCTTGCTAGGAAACTTTCCACCAGCCAGGTCGCGGAATATGGTCGTGAACTGTGGGATCTTCAGGCGGGAGATCTCTCTTTCAACGACTTGCTCGCCATCGCCCGCGAGCAAATCCGACGTGAAGAAGCCGCTCTCCTCTTGGATTCCACCCATCAGTATCTGATCTGCGACACATCGCCGCTCACGACATTATTTTACTCCTTAGAAATGTTCGGTCGAGCAGAGCCCGAGCTTCAAGCACTAGCCCAACGTCCCTACGATCAATACCTCCTCTGTGCCGACGATTTTCCTTTTTTGCAGGATGGCACCCGCCACGACACGGAGTTTCGCTCCAAGGCACAGGAGTGGTATCGGCGGCAACTTCAGCACAAGCCTTATATCCTCGTTCATGGCTCTCTTCTCAATCGACTCTCTCAAGCAACCAAGATCCTCACGCAGACCATGGAAGTTTGACCGATGATTGCCCCACATTCTGCATTTCCAAAAAACGCAAACTTGTGAATCCGAAATCTGTCGCTATGAGTTGAGGTTTTTCCATGATCTATCGCACACACCATTGCAATGCCCTCCGCGCTGAAGATGCGGGTTCCACCGTAACTTTGAGTGGATGGGTGGATTCCCGCCGCGACCATGGCGGCGTGATTTTTATCGATCTGCGCGACCGCGAGGGCCTCACGCAGGTTGTGTTCCGTCCGGAGGAGAACCCCGAGGTCGCGGCGATTTCTCACGACTTGCGCGGGGAGGATGTTGTGCGGGTGGTCGGACACGTGGCGCCTCGCCTTGCGGGAACGGAAAATGCGAAGCTGGACACCGGTGCGGTGGAAATCGTCGCGACCGGACTCGAGATCCTCAACAAGGCGGACGTGCTGCCCTTTCCGCTCGATGAGCGCATCGCCAACGAAGACCTGCGCCTCACCTATCGGTATTTGGATCTCCGACGCCCGGAGATGTCCGCCAACCTGCGCCTCCGGCATCGCGTGATCAAAACCATCCGCGACGTGATGGATGCGGAAGGATTCCTTGAAATCGAGACGCCGATCCTCTCCAAGAGCACGCCGGAGGGGGCGCGCGATTTCCTGGTGCCTTCGCGCCTCACGCCGGGCTCGTTCTACGCCCTGCCCCAGGCACCGCAGCAATACAAACAGCTCCTCATGGCGGCCGGCTTGGAAAAATATTTTCAGATTGCGCGCTGTTTCCGCGATGAGGATTTGCGGGCGGATCGCCAGCCGGAGTTTACCCAGCTCGATGTCGAGGCCTCGTTTGTCGGGCAGGACGATATTTTGTCGCTCATGGAAAAATTGCTCGGCGAGGTATTCCGTACCTCGCTGGGAGTGACGATCCCCACGCCGTTTCCTCGGCTCACCTATCAGGAGGCCATGGACCGGTTCGGCAGCGACAAACCCGATACCCGGTTCGGCATGGAGATTACCGACCTCGCAGAGGTGTTCCGCGATACCCAGTTCAAGGTCTTCCGCGGCGCCCTGGACTCCGGCGGGGTCGTCAAGGCGATCAACGCGAAAGGCTTTGCGAAAATCACCACCGGCCAGATCGAATCCCTTACCGAACTCGCCAAACAAACAGGCGCAAAAGGCCTCGCCTTCATCAAGGTTGAAAACGGAGAGTGGAAATCTCCCATCGTCAAGTTCTTCTCTGATGCCGAAAAATCCGCCCTCACCGAGCGGCTCGACATCGCCGAAGGAGACCTCATCCTCTTCGGGGCCGACAAATGGGAAACCGCCTGCGAAACCCTCGGACGCGTCCGCCTGCGAGTCGCCGAGATCCTTCAGCTTGCCAACGATCCCAACCAGCGGAACTTCCTCTGGGTCGTGGATTTCCCGCTCCTCGCATGGAGCGAAGAAGAACAAAAATGGAACGCCGTTCACCATCCGTTCACCCGCCCGAAGGCGGAGGATACCGCACTTCTGGAAGCCGGGGAATTTGCGAAAGTGCGCGCGGTCGCCTACGACATCGTACTCAACGGCGTCGAGATCGGAGGAGGCAGCCTTCGAATCCACGAGCCCGACCTTCAATCAAGCATGTTCAGCGTTCTGGGGGTGGATGCCGAAAAGCAAAAAGCGATGTTCGGCCACATGCTGTGCGCGTTCCAATTTGGGACGCCCCCACACGGCGGCATTGCGCTCGGTCTCGATCGCCTCGTCATGCTCATCGCCCATGCCGATAGCATCCGCGATGTCATCGCTTTCCCGAAAAACAACCGCGGCGTTGAGCTCATGACCTCGTCCCCCTCCGAGGTCGATTTCAAACAGCTCCGCGAACTCTCGATCCAAAGCACGCGGAAGCAAAACTAGCCCGCAAGGCGCGGGATTGATCAGACGAAGCCCCTGTGCTCGGCCTTATTTGGCGTGGAGCCATGGGGCCTCGCCTTCCTTCGCTTTCAGGGAATTCATCACGACGTAGAGCAGTGCCTCCAGCATTTCGGGGTTCGTCCGATAGACATCGGTGGCGCCTTCCGGAGGCTGCCATGTCGCGGGGGGCAGCGCGGGCTGAAACACCAGATCCCGAATGTCCACGGTTGCGGAGAAATCCTTGCGGATGACCTCGACCCGGCGCGGGATGTATCCGGGTGCCACCCATACCCGGCCTTCAAAGTCCTCCGCCTTCGTGGCTTTGGCGAGTTCGGACATCAGCCCGGCCGTGAGCACCCGGCACTCTTCGCCCGCGAGCGTGTCCACCTCGGCCACGTTGCTGCGTTTGATGGTGAAGAGGGCCGGCAGAAAAATCGCCTGCTGGGCCGTGATGGGCAAGAGGATCGGGGTGTTGAGGGCGGCATTCTTTTTGGGCTTCACGTGAAATTGGGAAACGAGGAATCCGACTTTTTCTCCAGGAGTGGCCCAGACATCCGACCCGTTGCGGCAGACCGTGAACGTCTCTCCGAGGACGGGAGCTTCCAGGCGAACCTTGTCCGGGAATTGGACCCACGCCCGCAGGGTGGCACCTTTCATGGCGGCAGGCAGACGTCCGGAGACCTCCGAGAGCTCAATCGTCAGGCTCGCGGCTTTGTTCGGTCCTTGCGTATCAGCCAGCAGCACACCCCAGAAGGGTTGGAAAATTTTCCCGATGACATCGTAGGCATTGTCGCGCGGAGGCCCCTCCTGGGCGTGGAGGGGGAGCAGAAGGGTGAAGAGGACCAGCGCGGAGGTGAGAAATGTCGGAAAATTTCCGAAAGTCGTGCGTTTCATGGGATCGTTCATTACCCCGCCCGGACCGTTGTGGCAAAAAGTTTTGTGTTTTTCCGGCTTGCGGGATCGGTTAGGTATTCTGGGATGAATTCTGAAACTGGAGGAGTGAACGACGCGTGGGCATGATCGCCACTGGACTTGTTTATGCTTTTGGCGAGAGCACGGTCGAGGGCAAGCTCGTCTTGCTCACGCTCTTCCTTGCCTCGATTTTCAGTTGGTCGGTCATGGTCACGAAGATGCGTGTACTGCATTTTGCGCGCCGCCAAAACGGTCGATTCTCCGGGCTCTTCCACCAAGACCGGCGTCCGCTCCGGATTTACGAGCAGGGTGTGCGGTTCGACGGATCCCCGCTTTACGACATCTACCGCGCCGGCATTGGCGAACTCTGCTTCCAGATGCTCGGCTCCACGGAAGTCGATGAGACATTTCGCGCCCGCTTGGAGGCGGCGGAAAAAATCAGTCCCGCACAAATGCGATCGGTCCAGGCCGCGATGGAGCGCGCGGTCGGCGAGTCTGCGCTGAAGCTGGAATCCCAGATGATCATTCTTTCCACCGTCGTGAGCGGCGGACCCTTCCTCGGACTTCTTGGCACCGTCTGGGGCGTGATGGATGCGTTTTCCGGCATTGCGGCGGCGGGCACAGCCAACCTTGCGGCCATGGCACCCGGCGTTTCCGGTGCCCTCATCACCACGGTCGTCGGACTGCTCGTCGCCATCCCCGCCATGTTCGGATACAATTTTCTCGTCACCAGCGTGCGCTCAATGATCGTGCAATGCGACAACTTCGCAGCCGAAGTCTCTTCCGAGATTGAGCACCGGTATGTGGAGCACGGCCACCGGGAACGGCGCAGCACACTTCTGTAATCCACCGCATGAGACGCTACTCCTCACGGCAGAATTTGCAGACCCTCACTGAGCTGAATGTCACGCCGCTGTTGGATCTGGCCTTTGTGCTCCTGATCATTTTCATGCTCACCACCCCGCTCATCGAGAACAGCATCGACCTCGTCGTGCCCACCAGCTCGACCGCAAAAACCAGCGTCAACCCCGCCGAAGTCTTCACCATCTCGATGGAAAAAAATGACGTGCTCAAACTCAATAAGGACATCGTCAGTGCGCAGGAGCTCGAGTCGAGGCTGGCAGCCCTCCATTCCGCCAACCCCGATACAGCCGTCGTCGTGCGTCCAGACCGCGATCTGGCCGTGCAAAAATTCGTGTCGGTGATGGATATCCTCCAACGCACGGGAATCACCAAGGTCGGCGTCATGACCCACCCCGAGCAGGCGACTCCCGTCGCCCCCTGACCATGTCGAATCCGGGATTCCGACGGAATCTGATCCTTGTCGCCTGCGTTCACATCGCGGCGATCATCGCATTCTTGCAATTCTCCAAACGCGAAATCAAAAAACCCGCCGGAGAAGTCGTATGGATGAACCCCGGTGCCTTCGCCGCAGCAGCAGAGATCGCGCCCGAGACGTCCACCACGCCAGATCCCACCCCCGAATCCACTCCGGAGCCAACCCCTGAGCCCACGCCGGAATCGACGCCCGAACCAACTCCGGAACCAACTCCGGAACCCACACCAGAGCCGACGCCTCTTCCGACGCCCGAACCAACCCCACAGGAAACCCCCGAAATCCCCCTTTCCACGCCAACTCCCAAACCCACGCCGAAGCCAACTCCCAAAGCGACCCCCAAGCCCACCCCCAAAGCAACTCCGAAGCCAACTCCGAAATCCACACCAAAGCCAACCCCTAAACCGACTCCGAAATCCACCCCCAAGGCCACGCCGAAGCCGTCTCCCAAAGCCTCCCCAAAATCTTCACCCAAACCCGCGGCCTCGCCCCAATCGTCTCCCAAGCCCGATGCCGAACCCTCCGCAAAATCGTCATCCACGCCATCCGACACCGCGCCAAAATCCGATTCCTCCAAAACTTCCGGAAAAACCAACGAAGGAGCCGGCACTTCCGCAAAAGCCGGAGCCGGTGGAGACTCCGCCAAGTTCGCATGGTATCATGAGCTCATCCACGACCGGTTCTACAGCCAATGGGACCAGCCGACATCGATTTTCGACCAATCCAAGTCGTTCGTCTGCACGGTCAAAATCCGCATTGAAAAAGACGGCAAGATTTCCTCTGCCGAGATCGTAAAATCCAGCGGCAACCCGCTCATGGATCAATCCGTTCTCGAAGCCGCCAAGCGCGTCTCCCAAATCGACGCCCCCCCCAGCGCCCTCGTCTCCGACGGCGCCTACTCGGTTAACATCGCTTTTGAGTTGGAGTAAAATGCAGCCGGAAGTGAGTGCATAGCAGGCTGCACTGGCGGCTACTTTGCATCCGTTCAGAGTGATGGGTGACGAAAACTCGACGTTTGGTCGTTCCCTTCGCGTGGAGGGTTGGGCGGTTATTCATTGCTTTTGTAGCAATTCTCTCTTGACTCCTTTCAACAAAAAAACCAATTTCTGATGCTGTGAGATTTTCGCCCTTCGATTGGATTTTACTGAGCGTATTATGCCTGCTTTTTTTTGGGGCGGCGCTTTGGACGCGGCGGCTCACGCGGAGTGTGTCGGATTTTCTTGCCGCCAACCGGTGTGCGGGGCGCTACTTGTTGACGCTGGCTGATGGGGCGGCCGGGTTTGGGGTGGTGACGCTGGTTGCTAATTTCGAAAAGTTCTATCAAGCGGGATTCGGGGCCTTCTGGTGGGGGATGCTTCTGGGGCCCTTGGGGTCCATTGCGGCCTTGAGCGGTTGGGTGGCCTACCGCTATCGGGAGACGCGGGCGCTGACGATGGCGGAATTCTTCGAGCGCCGCTACAGCCGAAGATTTCGGATTTTTGCCGGATCACTCTGCTTTGTCTCCGGCTTGTTGAATTACGGGATATTTCCCATGGTGACCGCCAACCTGCTGTCGAACCTTTTCGGGTTTTCAGAGACCTTCACTGTCCTTGGGTTAGATCTTTCGACGCGGGCGGCGATCATGATTGTGCTGCTGAGCATTGCCGCCACTTTCACACTGGCTGGGGGATTGATCACTGTGATGGTGACCGACTTTATCCAGAGCCAGATTCTGTTTTTGGCGCTTTTGAGTGTCACCTTGGTGTTTGTCTTCCGGTTCGAATGGCCGGTGGCTGCGGAAGGGCTGCAAATGGCTGCCGCCGGACGCTCCATGATCAACCCTTTCGACCAGAAGCTTGTCGATAGTTTTAACCTCTTTTTCTTTTGCGTTTTCGGGTTCAAGATTTTCTATAACTATCTTGGGTGGCAGGGCAGTCAGGGATATTTTGCCGCGGCCAAATCGCCGCA
>JBBQRY010000082.1:0-8221 GCA_038214335.1 Chthoniobacterales bacterium | reverse complement strand
TTTCTTGACCCTAGAAAAAGCAGATTTAACCACGGATCACACGGATGGCACTGATATTGAAAGAGTTGGAACACAAGCCCTATTCACCCGCAAGGTGAATTGCAAAGCGCAATAAGATTGTCATAACTGCCTCTATCCGTGGTATCTGTGTAATCCGTGGTTCATTCTTCTGCCGGATTTAGGTTGACGGCTCCTAAGGTGGAAATCCGGCCTGCCGAGCAAGGCATCTTGCAGCGCGGCCTTTTTCTCTCCGCTCTCCCATTTCCGCTTTCGATAGAAGTTCCGTTCGGTCGGGACGACGCAACCGGCGGGCGAGACGCACAGCCTATCCTTTCCCACTTTTTCCAGAACACGGCATCAGAGTGCCGTGGCGACATCCTGCACTTTCAGTGGTGCTTTGTGCGTTCACGCCGCGACACAGCGGGGCGGCTACAGAGGGATGGTTTCGGAGGCGTAAGCGTGTCAGGGCTTGAGGTAGGCGGAGTAGGATTCCAGGAGTTTTGGGTTTTTGCGGACTTCGGGTTCGACGAGTTTGAGTAGGGCGTTGGCGGAGTCTTTTTCGCCGAGTTTGGTGAGGGCGTCGTGGTTTGGTAGGGCGAGGCGGAGGGTGGTGGGGGAGAGTTTATTTTTCGACGTGGTAAGGGCGGTGAGCACGCGGGGGAACATTTCTTGGACGGGCGCGGGGTTGCTGGCGGCGGTGCAAGTTTCTGCGAGCGCGATGGTAGAGCGAAGGAGTTCGACATTTCGGGCGTCGGGGTTGCTGGTGACTTGGAGCAGGTTTTCTATGGCAGATTGCTCGAGGTGCAGGAGGAGTGCGGGATCGGCGTTCCGGGTGCGAAGTTGTCCGTCTAGGAACATGGCAGAGAATAAGCTGCTCTCCGAACGCGACGACTTTCCGGAGGCCCAGGCCTTCGAGATGCGGTCCTTCCATGTGGCATCGGGTTGGGTATCCGCCAAGAGCAGGTCGAGGGACATTTTGAAAAATGCCGCTGACGTGGAATCGAGTGAGCGATTTTTTCCGAGTTCGTCGATGAACCGACGGATGAGGGTCTCGTCGCCGAGGGCTTCGAGCAGGGCGATGAGCGCTTGAGTGGGCCGGTCGTTGGTGAAGGTCTTGTTCCTCAGGAAATCCACAAGAAACCGACCGACCGGTTTTTTGGCATCCGCCCGGCGGACGATGTCGGCTCTGACGGATTCGCGGACGGCATCATCGGTGCCGCGGGATTTGGCGAGCAGGAGGGCTTCGCGTTGAAACCGGAACCGCCGTTGGTCGTCCATGCGGTTGGGAAATTGGAGCCCGATTTCGAGGGCCTGCCAGCGGATGGGTTCCGGGATTTCGGGTTTGGTGCCGAGGGTGGCGAGAGCGTCAAAGATGCGGTAGATCTTGGGTCGGTTGAAGAGGGGGTTGGCTTCGGCGGTGAGCGCGGCGGAGAAAAGCGGGAGCAGGGCCTCGGGATTCGCTGCTACCTTGACGAGCCATTGGCCGTGGTAGTCGAGCGCGGTGAGCGGTTCGACGGCGGCGAGAGCGAGGAATTTCTCGATGACGGCGGGATCGACGGGGGCGTCCGGGTTTTTGGGATCGGTGACGGATTCCCGCAGGAGCGCAAGTTCGGAGAGCCATTTGCCGTATTTCCAATTCGGAATTTCGAGCACTTCCCAGCCTGCGATTTCGGTGCCGGGCGCCATGTTCCAGAACAGGGGAACAATGGAGGCGACTTCGCGGAAAGGAATCCAGAACGTGTGTTGCGGGAGGACGGGGATGGCGCGGGTGTAGAGGACCCATTGGCCGGTGGCTTCGTCCTGCTCGGAGAGGATCATGTTGAGCGCACCAGCCTTCGAGTCGGGAGCTGGCTGGAAGCTGCCGCTGACCGAGGCTCCGCCATTGCCTGCACGGCGCAGCCATGCCCGCATGACGTAAAACTTTTCGGCTTCCACCGGGAACGCGATCCCTTCGAACTCCAGTCTACGGGAGTCCCCAGGGAGGCCGATTTTGGTTGCGGGTGACCCGTCGGGCGCGGTGCCGGATTCGGAAATAAGATTTGTTGCCACTGGCTTCGGGCCGCTTTGCACAAAATCCTTCAAGGCCACGCCGTCGGCGGGGGCGAGGCGTTTGCCGGAAAGGACGGGCAGGAGCGGACCGGGAATCCGTTTGCCATCGACGATGGCGACGGCACGGAGGAATCCGTTGGCAGCGGGCAGGGAGAGGTCCTGCGAGCCGGACGATGCCGATCCTTCGGCGCGGCCGATGGGGGCAAGTTCGGAGGGGATTTCACCGAAGAGGAATTCGATTTCGGACAGCTTCGCGATGTCCGTCATGGGGGGGTTCGAAGCCACCGAGATGGCTACGTCGATTTTTCCGGCATCGAGGTCGATGTCCTTCATATTCCACTGCCACGAGACTTTGACGTTTTGGGAGTTTGTGCCGGGTTCGCACCAGACGATCGGCCAGGTCTTCGAGTAGTCGCCTTTGGCAATGGCGAGCATGTCGCGGAGCTGTGCGAACTCGCGTTGGATTTCGGTGGATTCAAACGAGCGGTTGGTTTCGGCGAGGGCCAGCAGGCTTTCGAGGCGCTCCCATTCACCGGCCTTCATCATCCGTTTGGCCAGATCGCGCACGCGGTCGCGAGAGGGACTGGCATTGGGTTGCCGAAGGAAAGCGATTTCGGCATCTGCCCAAGCGTTGGCATAGACGTCGTCGGATGCCTTGTCCGCCACGTTGTAGAGAGCTTCGGCGAGCAGACGTTGCTGGTATTCCGGGTTCGAACGCAGGCTCTCCGACCATGCGGTCATTGCGGCCACGACATCATGGGGTTTGGGATGGTGGGCAGCGATGGCGGCGAAGAGCGGCTTATCGAAGTCCGCATTCCAGGAAACCGAGCTTTGCCCGGAGGCGCGCAGGGTCGCGACTTCCTGCACGGACTTGAGGGCGGCGGCGGAGTCGTCCGGCACGAGGATCCATGCCTCAAGGAGTTGGCGGGAGGCGAGAAGTTGGACCTTGATACTGCAATCGGCGACCAGTGCGAGGGCTTCGGAACGTTTGGCGGGCGTATCGAGCAGGTCGATGAGATCGCGTGTGGGGCCGGAGGAATTCGACCAGAGGCTGGCGATTCGGTTCTCGTTGATGTTGTCCTTCGCAAAGCCGAGCAGGTTCAGAATTTCGGATGTGGCAAGTTTGGTCGGATCGTTTCGGGATTTCTCGATGAGGAGTGCGGCATCCACCTGAAAACGAAGGTTTTCTGGAAGGGGGGCGGCCTTCACTGCGGCGAGCCATGCGGGGGCAGATTCGGGCGGATTGCTGCCGACAGCGGCGCGGGCGAGATCGTTGATGAGACGTTCATTACCGACGGTCGGCTGGTTGTTATCGAGCGGATTGCGCAAGTAGAGCGCGGGTTCGGAGAGGAGTTTGAAGAGCTCGGTAAGGCGGTCGGCTTTTTGGAATGTCTCGAACAGATTTGACTGTTCGGTGACGCGCCGGGGTTGGAGGGCAAATGCGGTGAGGAGCAGGTTGCAGGCTTCTTTGTGATCTCCTTTCGAGGAGGCCTGACGGGCGCGGTTGAGCAAATCTTCCAAGGGGGATTTTCCTTCGGGGGGCGTGAATTGGAAGGCTCCCAAATGCGCCCATGCGCCATTGATTTTCCACATGTTGTTGTAGCCGTTGTTGGCGTTCATCTGGATTACGACTTTGAGGGATTTTGCATTCTTCGGGAGCGAGTTCACTCCCGGCATCTCGTAGTCGAGCGTCCAAAGCCGCACAAACGATCTCCACCGTCCGGGGCTTCCGTCGCCCAGATAAATGTTGTCGGTGCTGGTGGAGCCGTCTTCCCGAGTCGTCGCGACTTCGATCCTCGGCATATTGCCGCGGCCTTCAGTACTTTGCATCCAACCGGTGAGCGCAAGAATCGTGGGCGACCCATCAAAATGGACCTCTCCAATAGGAATACGGGCTTCTTGGCTGGGGGAGAGGTAGTCGTAAAGAAAGGCAGACTTCTCGCCAAACGGACCGGGTTGGCCGGTTATGAGTCCGGGCTGGAGTGCTTTGGGGGCGGCATTGTTTTCGATCAGGTTCTTGCCCTGCACGTAGGCGGAGAGGGGTCCGGCCAAGCGGGTGCCATCGGGAGTCTTCCAACGCACCTGCAGCAATCCGAAATCCCCCGGCAACTTAGCAGCGAGCGATCCATCGGGCTTGGGTTTGGCGGTCTTGGCAACGGCAACAAGGCTGGCGGGGTTCGGGCCGGCAAGGATTTCGAGTGAGGCGGGGAGGAGTTTGTCTGGGATGGGGAGCGAGGATGCTTCCCATGTCGGACCAGTTGAGTTGCCCCGGTTGTTGGGATCCTGCGGCAGTCGCGGAATGGTTTTCCAGAAAACGCGAGTGGTGCCATCCGGGCGCGGTTCCGCCGCGCAGATGAGATCGAACTCGGTCTCCGCGCCTTCGGCAATCCGGAGGGTTGCTTCGACGGTGGCGAGCGCCTCCTCATTTCCGTAGCGATTCTGGCTGTTGCGATAGGCTTGGGTGAAATCGAAGAGTAGGCGGGCTTCGCGGAAATATCCGAGATCCATGAGCATGGTGAGCGCGGTCGGATAAGCGGGCGTGTGCAGGTAGTATTGGCCGCCATTCGGATCGTTCATCGTTTGGGCCATGAGCCTTTCGATGTGGGGCTTCACCGAAGGGGTCTTTGCAAATTTGTGGAGGATCGGCAGAGATTGCGTGAGGGCGGTGAGGGACGAATCGCCACCGTATCCGAATTGCTGGGAAGGAACTTTCGAGAGGAAAGCGGGGATGAGTTTTGCAGCATCCTTCTGTGTGGAGAGTTCCTGGAGAACCATCGGGAGCATGGCTGGCTGAAAAAATCCGATGGGCGTGGATTCATCGAGAGCGATCTCGCGCCATTGGGCACCTGTTCCGGGACGACCCAACGAGGTTTTGAGGAGCAAGGCGGGAGTGATGCCTTTCCCGGATGCGGAATCCTGCTCCAAGGTGGCAAGCAAGTCATTCATCGTGCCAGTCTCGGTTGCGAGTTTGGAAAGCCGGTCAAACTGATCCTTCCGGGCACTGCCTTGCCCCTGATTCATGCCGTTATTCATGAAGGCGTTGAGCAGGATATTGCTAAGGCTGCCGCCGCCTCGGCCCGTGAACCCTTGGGCTTTTGGCTTTTTGGAACAGAGTGCCTGCATCGAGGCTGCCGCCGCGTCTTTGTTTCCGGCTTCCAGTTGCAGCTCCGCAAGGCGGAGGATGGCAGCGAATCCAGAGTCGAGGTTCCGAAGGGCGGAGGGCTGGATGCGCTGGAGCAGAGCGATGCTGGTTTCTTTTTTTCCTGCCTGCGCGGCCATCTCCGCCAACTGCGAAATGAACGGCACCTCGGACTGATAACCCAGCTGGTAGGGCAGAATCAACTGCGCAAAGGCGGCATCATCCAACCCGGAAATCGTCTCTGCTAACGCAAGGCCCGTCTTCGGATCGGAGGTCAAGTTGCCTTGTTCCTCCAGTCGAATGCCGGATTTTTGCAGGAGAGAGGGGTCGGTGGCAATGAGGGCGATCACGATGTTGCCCATGGCCTCACGGGACTCCGAGCGGCTTTGCAGGAGATGCATGGCATACCTGAGGCTGGCGATACGGTCAGGAAATTTGGGAATGAGCTCGGAGACGCGGTCTTCGACTTTTCGGTCGCGATCGGCCATGTCGAGTTCCATGAGTCGCACGGCGGAATCGAAGTCGCCGGGATCTGCGGCCAGCTTGGCCTCGAGAGCGGCGATGAGCGGCTCGGTGCGCTTTTGGGCGCGGAGGGCGTCAAGCGCGGCGGAGCGCAGGTTCTGGGTTTGGTAATCATCTTTCTGAGGGAGCGGATTCTGCAACACGCGCAGAGCAGCGGCTTCGACTTCATCGGGCGTCAGCTTCGCAACCTGAGTGCGGAACTGTGAGCCGCGGTCGGGGGTCGAACGGGAGGAACGGTTGCCTGCAAAGCTCGGGAGCGATTGGGTCGGAATCCCGAGTTGCTCGAGTTCGCCACGCAGCGCGTCGAGGATCGAAGTCGCGACACGTCCGGTGGAGAGCTTGCGGCCAACTTCCTTCGCTTCGGCAGTCTTGCCTGCCGCGCGCAGTGCGCGCAGCCGCCGGAACTCGTGCACATCGGGCGTTTCGGAATCCTGTAGCTCCGCCAAATCGATCACTTCCAGCGCCTTGGCCGGGAATTTGGATTTCTCATAAAGCTCGAGCAGGAGGGCTGCTGAGCGCGGGGTGGGATGGGCCGCATGGATGGCTTCGACACGGCGAATCGCGTCCTCCTTTTTCTGTCCGAACCAGTCGGTATAAACTAACCCAATGGTGAACGGATCGAGTTCGCTCTTGGAGGCATTCGCCTCGAACCACGAGCGAAAATCTTTGGATTCCGGCGAGCGGTTTTGAAGGAACATGCGATAGAGAACGACCGGAAACTCGCGGTCGCCCGTGGTGAGATCCGGGGAATTCTGCGTGAGCATGCTCAGGTTGCGGGAGCCTCCGAAATACCCGAAGCCGGGCATCATGCGGGCGTTCATGGGAGAGCGTGAAGACGACTTCTCGAGCAGGCGAAGGAAGATCTCTTTGGCCTGTTTGTCCTTGGCGGCAATGGCGGTGTTCAGGAGGCCAATTTCCATTTGCGTCAGCACGGCTTCCATCGTGGGGCTTGGGGTGGAACCCGCTTGCGGGGTCCGGAGGCCTTCGAGAATTTCGGTGGTGAGCGGGATATCCTTCCACTGCGAGACGATCTGGATCAGTGCGATTTGGAGGGAGTCGTTCTTCTGGACCATGGGATCCTTGAGGAGTTTGCGAACGCGATCCACTGCACCGGGTTTTGGAGTTGAGGGATTCTTTTTATCGATGAGTTCGGAAATCTCGGTTTGGAGGGCGAAGACCGGGTCTGCGGCAGCAATGCGTCGGCGCAGTGTCGCGATCTGTTCTTCCATCTCGGAAGGCCCAAACAAGGGGGAAATGATCAGCATCCGCGAGAGTTCGAGATCGGGATGCTCGGATGCCACCTCGTCAGCGATCACCTGCTCGAGCGCCTCGTTATTGTTCTCCGTCGAAGCCAGCATCCATTTGGCCATTGGGGTGAGTGATTTCCAGAGATCCTGAGTGCGGGTTGCAAAGGCTGCCTCTTGGCCTTGGGCGTAAGCCAGCGTGCGGAGAAGGAAATACGATTTCAGCACGGCGAGCTGGTCGGGGGCGATCTGCGGCGCGCTCGCCTGCATCCCTCCGTAATACATGCGGGGCATTCGGAACGACCGGCGTCCGCCGGGCTGGAAGAGCATCTGGGTGGATTGCATCACTTCACTAAAAATCTGGCTCAGGGACTGAGTCCTTCCGTAACCAAACGGCATGCCGGGAATCCGGGGTGCGTTGCCGGACTGGGAGGCAAGGGCATTCAGGGCGTCGGCAAACCGGCCTTCGCCAATGATTTTTTCGAGCAATGCCTCGGCTTCGGGAAGATCCATCTGAGAGAGGCGGAGCCGGGCGATCTCGGCAAGGAGGACAGGATCGGAGGCCTTTGCGGCTGCAATCTCGTCAATGAGGGCGTCGGCTTCTTTCAGCAGTCCCGCAGAGCGCATAACCAGGAGGCAATCGCTCCAATCGGAAGGGTTCTTAATGATGTCGGCGCGGACTTTAGCGATTTCCTGCATCCCCTGTTCCGTGTTTCCTGTGGTCAGCAGGCGCGCAATGAGATCGGCCTTGTGCTCGCGTGTCGGATCAATCTCGACCAAGCGCATGGCCAGTCGGACCCCTTCCTCGGAATCCCCTCCCCGGTCGGAAAGGTCCATCAGTTTTGCGATGGCCTGCGAATTGTCGGGATTGTGACCCAGGGATTTTGCGAGCTCATCGCGGGCGGCGACGAAGTCGTTCTGCATCATGAAAATCTCTGCTAGATACGCGCCATAGCGCGCGCCGCCCTGCTCCTTGCTCTGTTTTTCGCGGAGCGAGGCAATGAGGCCATCAATCGTTCCGGTCTGCATCGCCAGTTCGATCTGACGTCGAAAAATCTCGGTGCGGCGGCCCTCGCGGGTCTCAGTCTCAAACGCCTCGCTGAGAACCTTAAATGCCTCGTCCGTGCGGCGTTGGACCATGAGGGCGTTGGCAAGTTGGAGGCGAAGGGTGGAGGGATCATCGGCATAGCGAACGCCTTCGCGCAGACGGATGGTGGCGTCGTCGAGTTTGCCGGCCCGCGTGGCGACATCCGCCGCGAGGGCGTAG
>JBBQRY010000081.1:0-8243 GCA_038214335.1 Chthoniobacterales bacterium | reverse complement strand
GCCTTTTTTAACTTCCTGATCTCTCAATAAGAGGAGAAAACAGGCTTGCCAAAACAATTAAATGACTGAAAGTAATCATATCCATCGCCCGTGAAAATCTCCCTATTTATTCCTTGTTTCATTGACCAGTATTACCCGGATGCGGGGATTGGGATGGTGCGGATTCTGGAGAAGTTGGGCCACACGTTGGAGTATCCGGAGTCGCAGACCTGCTGTGGTCAGCCGGCTTTCAATTCGGGTTACTGGGAGGAGGCGCGGTCGGTGGCGGAGACGATGCTGGATGCGTTTCGGGATGCGGATGTTGTGGTGGGATGCTCGGGATCCTGCGGGGCGATGTTGAAGGTGTTTTATCCGGAGATGTTTCATGGTCACGCACGTGAGGCGGATGCGAAGGCCTTGGCGGCTAAGACGCATGAGTTTTCCTCGTTTCTAGTGAACGAGCTGGGCGTGGGCGATCTGGGGGCGAGTTTTCCTGCGAAGGCAACCTTTCACGACGGATGCCATGGCCTGCGTGAGTTGGGGATCAAGCGGGAGCCGCGCGAGCTTCTCCGGCACGTGCGCGGGTTGGAGCTCATCGAGATGAAGGAAGCCGAAACCTGCTGCGGATTCGGCGGCACATTTTCTGTCAAGTTTCCCGAAATCTCGACCGCCATGGCCGAGGTGAAATGTGCCTCGATCCTTGAGACCGGCGCGGAGGTTGTGATCTCGAACGACTCGAGTTGCCTCATGCAAATCCAGGGACTCTTCGACCGCCAAGGCAAAAAAATCCGCAGCATGCACCTGGCCGAAGTGCTGAGCCAATTTTAGCGATGTCCACCCAGTCCCAGCAATTCCACCGCGATGCGGATCGTCTGACCCACGATCTGACGCACCGGTCGTTTATCCAGAGAGCGCTGGGCGGATACTACCTCAAGCGCGACCAGGAGAAATCCCGTTACACCGACTGGCAGCGCGCTCGCGCCTCGGCCTCCGCCGCAAAATACGAGGCGATCAACCATCTCGACAAATACCTCCTGGAGCTCACCGGAAAGCTCGAGGCCCGCGGCACCAAAGTTTTTTGGGCGGCAGACGGTGAGGAAGCGTCGGACTACATCGCCGCCGTCGCGCGGGGGGCCGGAGTCCGGCGGATCATCAAATCCAAGACGATGACCGGCGAAGAAATCCACTTGGGTCCGGCCCTTGAGAAGGCGGGCATGGAGGTCGTGGAGAGCGACCTTGGGGAGTTCATTGTCCAGCTTCGCGAGGAAGCCCCCTACCACATTGTTTTCCCCTCGATGCACCTCACGCGAGGGCAGATCAACGAGACCTTTCAGGAAAAGCTGGGAAGCCCGTCCGCAGACACGCCTGAGGAACTCACCATGATTGCGCGGGGAGTGATGCGGAAAAAATACTGTGAGGCAGACATGGGGATCAGCGGTGCCAATTTTGCCGTCGCCGAGACCGGCCACATCTCGATCACCGAAAACGAAGGCAACGCCCGCCTGAGCACGACGCTTCCGCGCGTGTTGGTCAGCCTGGTCGGCATCGAAAAAGTTGTTCCGAAGCTCGAAGATCTGGCGCTGCTGCTGCCGATGCTAGCCACCGCCGGAGCGGGCCAGAACATGACCTGCTACAACACGCTGTTGGGCGGACCCCGGCAGCCGGGCGAAACCGACGGACCCACCGAGTTTCATGTCGTCCTTCTCGACAACCGGCGCACCACGCTTCTGGCGGATGCCGAGCAACGCGACGCGCTCCACTGCATCCGCTGCGGTGCGTGCCTGAATGTTTGTCCGATTTTCAAAAACATCGGCGGCCATGCCTATGGCACCACCTATCAAGGACCGATTGGTTCTGTGATTACTCCCCATCTGCGCGGCCTGCAGTCGTGGAAGCACCTCTCGTTTTCCTCCTCACTCTGCGGAGCCTGCACGGAAGCCTGTCCGGTCAAAATCGACCTCCACCACCACCTCCTTCAAAACCGCCGCAACGCGATTTCGCAAAAACCCGTCTGGTGGGAAAAACCGATTTTTTTGGGCTTCGCATTTTTCATGCGCCGTCCGTTCTTATATCGATTTGCGGCCCCCATGCTCCGGATTTTCGGGCCGGTGCTGCATGCGATCCGTGGACAAATCTTCGATCCCGCCCGCCTGTGGACCGGCACCCGCGATCTCCCTCCCGCCCCCGCCCGCTCATTCAAAGAATTCTGGAAATCCCGCGATGCCAAACGATAGCCGCGACAAAATCCTTCGCCGAATCCGCGAGGCCCTCACCACCGCGGCCCCGGCCCGTCACCGTGCGCAGTCCACCGAACCCACGCATCCCGCCACCGACTGGTTGCCATCCGTCCCACCCGATCCCGCCGCTCGTCTGGCCCAATTTGAGCAAAATTGCGCCGCTCTCAAAACTGAGCTTATCCTCTGCACGGACGAGGGTGCACTCGCCACAGCGCTGGCGGGACTTGCGAAGGAAAACGCTTGGGAATCCCTTGCGACGCACGACTTTGAGATGGGTCGTCAGCCCGTCGCCGCCCTGAACCTCCCGACCCTGCGCACCGACCAGCCCTACGAAGTGCCTGACCTCGAACGCTGCGATGTCGGTATCAGCGGTTGTGATGCCCTGATTTCTCAGACAGGCGGAATCTTGGTCACAGCCACCTCAGCCGGAGGCCGTGCCCTTTCCGTTCTGCCGCCTCACCATGTCGTCATTGCCTCTGCCGATCAACTCGTCGGTGACCTCTCCGACGCGTTTGCTGTGCTCCGCGAAAAATACGGAACCATCCCCGCCTTTGCCTCCTTCATCACCGGCCCCAGCCGCACTGGCGACATCGAACGCATCCTCGTCCTCGGCGCTCACGGCCCCAAAAAACTGACTGTTTTGCTCCTATGGAAAGAATGAAGCCCCCAATCCGCTGTCGAAAAAATCCTTGGTGCCCTCCCAACCCAGAAGTCCCGCCCATCTCCCCCGTCGCCTGACCGCGTTTGCCTGCTTACTTCTGCGGGCCCCGGCCCTTCCCCTCCGCCCCCTCATCAATCACTGACTTCTCCCACATCGGCGTGCCGCGTCGATAAGCCGCCCGCCCCAGCATGTGCGCCCCCACGGGTGCCGTCAGGAAAATGAACGCCACCGTCAGGATGGCCTTCGTCGTGATTCCCAACTCGTGGAAATATAACGCGGCGGCAATCATTAAAAACGCCAGACCCAGCGACGCCCCCTTCGTCGAGGCATGCATCCGAGTGAAAACATCCGGCATCCGCAGCAGTCCCAATCCCGCTAAAAACATCAGAAATACCCCCAGCCCCAAAAATATCAAAATGACCCCGGTCACTCTCCAATCCCCCGGTCAAATCCCATCGCTAAGGCCACCGTGCCTAAAAATGTGATCAGCGCCAAAGCGAGCGCCACATCCAAAAATAGCGCCTGCCCCGTCCCCATCGCCACCAAGACGAGTGCCCCCACCGCCATCACCGCCATCGCATCAAATGCCACCACTCGATCCGGCAACGAAGGACCCCGCACCAGTCTCACAAAAGCCAGCACCATCCCCACCGTCAGCACGACCGATCCGAACCATGCGCCATGAACAACCAAATCCATAAAACGGAGCCTGTCCTACCTACGCGGGATATTCGCCGGTGACAAACCGGTGGAGGTCGTCGATGGCGTTGGCCTGGGCGGAAATGATCCAATTCACCAAATCCCCCACCGAGAGAATCCCGACAATGGCTGCGCCGTCCATCACGGGCAAATGCCGAACACGGTGCTTGGTCATGATTTCCAGGCAGCTCTCGACGGAGGCTTCGCCGCTGACGGTATGGACGGACTTGGACATGATGTCGGCAACTTTCGTATCCTTCGAGGCGCGCCCTTGCAGGATGACTTTGCGGGAGTAGTCGCGCTCGGAAATCATGCCCAGAAGTGCCCCATCCTCAAGGACCGGGAGTGCCCCCACGTTTTTTTCGGCCATGAGGGCAATGGCCTCATAGACGCTGGCGGTCGGTTGGATATTCCAAAGCTCGGGGCCTTTGTGTTCGAGAATGGCGGTGACGGGGGTGGTGATTTCCATAGAGGGGTTCCTTTGAATGGTTGGGTGAAACTTCCGCCGGATGCGGCATGAACGCAAATCAGAAGTTGTGGAAGCTCATTGCGCCCGCCGCAGGGTGGAAGTCTGCGCTGTCGGCATTCTTCACAAGGTAGGCAAGGGATTGGTCTTTTTCCTGCAATAGGGGGATTTCTCCGGGACCGGTCCAGCTTCGTTCGCGGGGGGTGATCGCGTAGAGGATGTTGATCACATCCCCGGTTTTGAGATTCGCGGCCCGATGGACTTTGTTGACGAGTGCCATGAGGTGGATGTTTTGTTCGCCGGGGGCCTTGCCCGGTGAGGCGTCCACCCGCAGGACCTCGATATCGACATACTCGGTGGCGGCCTTTTGCATCTGCTCGTAGGCGGAAGGCGGAAGTTCTGCCAAAACGAGGAGGGGAAAAAGCATGGCGAGCAGCGGAAGGAATCGGCGCATGGCATGGTTGTGACTTTTTCCAAGCGGATCGGCAAGGATTTCCCGACTTTCCGGCATCCGGCGATTGACTCCGCGTCGTTGTCGCTCATCATATCGCACCCTTTCTCAACATGATTGAAAAACACATTCTCAAAATCACCAAGGAACTGAACCTTCAAGCGCGCCAAGTTGCGGCAACCGCCGTGCTCATCGAAGAAGGCGGAACTGTTCCCTTCATTGCGCGCTACCGGAAGGAACGAACTGGCGAGCTGGATGAGGTGCAGATCACGTCGATTCGTGACCGGCTGGAGCAGCTCGAGGAGTTGGACAAGCGCCGGGAGTCGATTCTGGGATCGCTCGAGGAACGTAAACTTCTCACCGAGGAGCTGAAGGCGAAAATCGACTTGGTGGAGACGCTGTCTTCGCTGGAGGATATTTACCTGCCGTTCCGCCCCAAGAAGCGCACCAAGGCGACGGTCGCCAAGGAACGCGGACTCGAGCCCTTGGCCGAAATCCTCTGGGCGCAGGATCCCGCGACGGACCCCGTGGCGGAGGCCGCTGCTTATGTGGATGCCGAAAAAGAAGTGCCCGATGCGGAGGCGGCACTGGCGGGGGCACGCGACATTCTTGCCGAGCGCATCAACGACGACGCCGACGCCCGCGCGGTCCTGCGCACACTCTATCTGACCAAAGGAGTCATCAAATCCAAGGTGGCCTTTGGAAAAGAAGAGGAAGGCGCAAAATTCAAAGACTACTTTGACTGGAGCGAGCCCGCCGCGAACTCGCCATCGCATCGCATCCTCGCCATTCGCCGTGGCGAGGCCGAGGGGTTCCTGTATTCCCGACTCACCCCGCCCGAGGAGGAGGCCACCGCGCTGCTCGTGACGAAATTTGTGCGCGGAAAATCTGCCGTCTCCGAGCAGGTCCGGCTCGCCGTGGAGGATTGCTACAAGCGGCTGATCGGGTTTGCGATGGAGGCTGAGGCGCGCATGTTTTTCAAAAAGAAGGCCGACGAGGAAGCGATCCGGGTCTTTGCCGAAAACCTGCGCGAGCTCCTGCTGGCGTCTCCGCTGGGACAGAAAATCACGATGGCGATTGATCCCGGCTTCCGCACCGGCTGCAAAATTGCGATTCTTGACCGCCAAGGGAAGCTGCTTTTCCACGACGTGATCTATCCGGAAAAAAGTGCCCGCGAACAACTTGAGGCCGCAGAGTTTCTCCACTCGGTCACCAAGAAATACCAGATCGAAGCGATTGCTATCGGGAATGGTACGGCATCCCGCGAGACCGAGACCTTTGTCAACAAATGCAAGCTGCCCGGTCAGATTCCGGTCGTGATGGTCAACGAATCCGGTGCCTCGATTTATTCGGCATCCGAAGTCGCTCGCGAGGAATTCCCGGACCTCGACCTGACCGTGCGCGGCGCGGTCTCGATCGGACGCCGACTCATGGACCCGCTGGCCGAGTTGGTCAAGATCGATCCCAAGTCCATCGGCGTCGGACAATATCAGCACGATGTGGACCAAAGCGCACTTCGCCGCTCGCTCGACGATACGGTCACTTCCTGCGTCAACAACGTGGGCGTCGAGCTCAACACCGCCAGCAAAAACCTGCTGGCCTATGTGTCCGGACTGAACTCCCGCACCGCCGCCAACATCGTTGAGCATCGGGACAAAAATGGACCGTTTCCGTCGCGACAGGAATTGCTGAAGGTCGCCGGCCTCGGCCCCAAAGCCTATGAGCAGGCCGCAGGATTCCTTCGTATCCGCAATGGATCGAATCCGCTGGATGCCAGCTCAGTCCATCCCGAGCGTTATGCGCTCCTCGATGCCATGGCGCAGGATCTCGGTTGTGGCGTGGCGGACCTCCTGAGAGATGGCGCGGCACGGGCCCGTATCAATCCCAAAAAATACGTCACCGAAGAAGTCGGCCTGCCGACCCTCACCGACATCCTCCACGAGCTCGCGAAGCCAGGCCGCGATCCGCGCCAAAAATTTGAAGTCTTCCAATTTGCCGAAGGCGTGGAAAAAATGGAACAACTCCAGCCCGGAATGAAGCTGCCCGGGATCGTCACCAACGTCACCGCCTTCGGGGCCTTTGTGGATCTCGGTGTCCACCAAGATGGGCTCGTCCACATCAGCCAGCTCTCCGATGAATTCGTGAAAGCCCCCTCAGACATCGTGAAGGTCGGGCAGCGGGTGCAGGTGACTGTGCAGGAGGTCGATCTCGCGCGCAAGCGGATCGCGCTTTCCATGAAGTCGAAGGTCGATCTCGTCCGCGTGAAACCCGGAGAACGCCGCAACGAAGGCAGCTCCCGCGATGTCCAACGCCACAGCCGGAATGATCCCCCGCAGGTCGATTGGTTCACCGCCGCACTCAACCGCAAATAATGTCGAACGTCCTTCTATCCGCTCAGGAGCTTCGGCTCGCTTACGGCAACCAGGTTCTGCTCAACGGGGTGTCGCTCACCGTCGCACCCGGCGAGAAAGTGGGCCTCGTCGGCCGCAACGGCTGCGGCAAAACGAGCCTCTTCAAAATCCTTGCCGGAGATTCCGAGGCGGATTCCGGTGAGGTCTCCCTTCGGCGTGGCGTGAGCACGGGCTACCTGCCCCAAGAGTTTGAACTCGATGGCGAAAAGTCCGTCTATGACAACATCGCCGCCGGGGCCGCCGATCTCGTCGAATGGATGCGGCGGTATGAAGAAGGCGAAGGCAGCGACGCCGAGCTGGCCGACCTGCTCGAACAGATCCAGCACGCCGATGGCTGGAACCTCCACACCCGGATCCGCGCCGAAGCCGGGTCCCTAGCGGCGCCGCCCCTCGACGCTCTGGTCGGCCCGCTTTCGGGCGGTGAGAAACGTCGCGTCGCTCTCTGCCGCGCCCTCGCTTCCCAGCCGGATCTCCTCCTCCTTGACGAACCCACAAACCATCTCGACTCCGAGACGATCCGTTGGCTCGAAGACTTCCTGCGCGAATTTCCCGGTGCTCTCATCTTCGTCACACACGACCGGTATTTTTTGGAAACCATCGCGACCCGGATCATTGAAATCTCTGACGGCAAGGCGTTTTCGCATCCGGGAAATTACAATGCCTTCCTAGAGGCCAAGGCCCTCCGGCGACAAATTGGCGAACAATCCGAACGCCGACGCCAACGGTTTCTGCGCGCCGAACTCGAATTCGTCCGCGCCGGTGTGCGCGCCCAACGGTCAAAATCCAAACACCGCCTCGAGTCATTCTACAAGGTCGCCGGCATCGAAGCCCCTCCGGAAGAGCGCGAGATGGATCTGCTCATTCCGCCCGCTCCCGAGATTGGCAACACGGCGGTCGAGCTCGATGCCGCAGGGGCGCGGGCCGGGGAGGACGGACGCTGGCTCTTTCGCAACCTCACGCTTTCGCTGCGGGCCGGACAATGCACCGGCGTCGTGGGGCGCAACGGGGTTGGCAAGACGACTCTCCTGCGGCTTTGCCTTGGGGAGACCCCTCCGACTGAGGGTGCTGTCACGATCGGCAAGCGCGTGGTCTTCAACTATATCGACCAGTCGCGCATGCAGCTCGACGGCAAAGGCACCGTCATGGATGAGGTGTCCGACTCCGGAGAGATGGTCGCCTTCGGATCCCAGATGCTCACCGCCCGGTCCTATCTGCGCCGATTTCTCTTCGATGAATCCCGCGTGAAGGAACGCGTGGACAAGCTCAGCGGCGGAGAACGTGCCCGGCTCCTCCTCGCCAAAGTTCTCCGACGCGGAGGCAATGTCATCATTCTCGACGA